>JBJKTB010000245.1:0-3993 GCA_046703345.1 Ignavibacteriaceae bacterium | reverse complement strand
AATGCATTTTGAATTTTTGAAGCAAGTTCCAGATCCATTTCAAGAGACCGCTGCTGCACCTCGTTCAAGTGATCAAGACAAACGGTTATCAGCGGATCGGCTGTTAAGCGTTCAACTTCAATAGCATCGCCGCATACATCGCATATACCGTAAACACCCGTATCAATTCTTTCAAGAGCCGAATCTACCTGCCGGAGCAGTGAAATTAAATGATCGTTTTTTACAGACGTTGATATCGCGGATTCAAGTTTTCGCCTTCTTTCGGATAACTGCTTTTTTATTTGCACCAAATCATCAGAGGTCATTTCCCCTCCTAAATTTATTTCTAAAATAAAACAGCAATCAAGAGCTCAGAAATGCAAACAGCTGATGAAAAGTATCAGGAAAGATAGTGTAACACTAATTTAGGCATTAGCCGATAGAAGTCAAATAAAATTTAATGGTTTAATAAGCCTGCCGGATGGTGAGCCCATATGTAAGAGTACATTTGAATGTCATAATTTTTTGTGATTTATCTCAAAATAAAATATTCCGAAATGAAAAATTCTTGCCTAATTTTTTAATCGAACTTATATTAATAACGACTCTTTCGAAAGGTTTCTCCCCTGGCCTTTTGAAGAATAAGAGTTAAAGCCCATGGTCGCCCGATCATAGGGCTTTTTTTTTGAATAGTCATCTGCTACAATTCGAACTGATTTTAATTTTATACCTATATTATTAGTATGAATTTAATTTACTTAGCTGCAGCTTTTAATTTCTAATCTATAGCTAGATGATTTATGCTAATTTAAAATAAATACTATTTTTTTATCGCAGCGCATACCGCATCCGTTTTACGGATTAAACCAAGCCTGGGGAATATATATTTTAATGAAGCCTCGTGTTCCTCTTTTGAGCGGGCGGCCATTGCGTCTTCAGGAAAGATCTGATTGTAGCCGAGTTCATAGGCAAATCTTGCGGTGCTCTCAACACCAATGTTAGTTGAAATGCCGCATAATATGATAGTCTTTATTCCCCTCCTTCTTAGTTGAAGATCGAGTTCAGTACCGTAAAAAGCTCCCCACTGATGCTTCGTTATAAGGAAATCGGTTTTCTGAATTTTCAATTCGGAAACATATTCGCTCCAATCCGGATTAAATTTTTTCATCTGAAAAGTAATTTCAGCCGCAGGAATAAGCGCATCCTTTAGATCTTTGGAAGGAGTTACGCGCACAAGAAATACCGGCATCTGCTTCTCCCTGGCATCACTTAGAATTCTAGAAGTATTTGCAATTACTTCCTGCGGCGAGTACGGCTGGGAAGGCATCGAAACTATTCCCTTTTGTAAATCAATTACTACAACCGCAGTGCTTTTACTGTTAATTCGCAGACTTGTTGCCATTAGAGTCCCTTTCTTTTCATGAAATTTAAAATGTCATTGAGCAAAGAAATATTCCAGAGAATATAATCTTAAATTTAAGTGATGAATAATACTGAAGACGTGAATTAAGACATGATTTTTCTGATTTGATAAAGATGTGATTAATATCCCGTGCCGCTGCTTACTTTTAAAATATATATCTAACGCGTCAAGTTACCTTAACCAGAACCATTGTCATATCATCATTTTGTTCTGCCTGGCCTCTGAAAATTGATACCGAATCCCAGATATCACGCATAATTTTCTCGGAGGATTCGGATTTTTTATTTTTCAATAATTCTGAAAGTTTTTCCTCACCGAAAAGTTCAAATCTCTCATTCATTGCTTCGGTAATACCGTCTGAAAAGAAAGCATATATCTGACCGGAATTTAAACTCAGATATTCTTCAATCAAAGTTTTTTCGAAAACAACTCCCTTTTCAAGTCCAATACCAAGTCCCTGAGTTCTGTAAGAAAATACTGTCCCGTTCAACGCCGAAAGAACAGGAACGTGTCCCGCGCGGCAGAATGTTACAGTATTCGTTTCAGTGTTGAAAAGTGCGAGCGTCATTGTAACGAATGAGTTCCTTTCAATAGACTCGTAAAATGTCTTATTGAGCTCAATCAATATTTCTTTTGGTGATTTTCCCGGAGTGCATGCAAGTCTTACCATGGTTTGAAGTTTTGTCATATAAAGAGATGCAGAAAGTCCTTTCCCCGAAACATCGCCGACTACGATATAAGACTGAGTATCGGATATTTTTATCACGTCGAAGTAATCGCCTCCCACCTGCATTGCAGGAATCATTTCACCGCTTATATCAAGACCTTTAATTTCAGGGATGTTCTTAGGCAAAAGTCCCTGCTGTATCCTGCGGGCCAAATCGAGGTCGCGTTCTATTTTAAGTTTTTCAGTTTCAAGCTCGTAAAGCCGGGCATTCTCTACTGAAATAGCCGCTTGATTTGCGGCGGCAGAAAGAAGATCCAGATCTTTGCCTGCAAACTGGGATCCTGAATGCTTCAAGCCGAATAGCAGCAGTCCGATTACTTTAGATTTAATTATCATCGGTATGATGGTATAAACTTCAGCCTCAATAAACATGTCCGTTTCAGCAGGAAAGATTAATCTGAATTCACTTCTTTCTATCACTGCGTTTTTAGAAGTTATCAGTTTTTGCGATACATAATCATCCAGTTCATTATGTTCGAGAATTATGTCATTTCCCTTCAATCCGTAGCTTCTTACAAGGTGAAACTCACTTTCTTTCTTTTGTCTTATCATAATACCGAATCGCTTAATCATCAGTGCTTCCACAAAAGTTTCTTTCATCGAATCTAGAATATTGTCTAATCCGACAACAGTAGGGATATCGCTGCTGAATTTTAGGAGGACCTTCTGATAAGCGAACTGCTCCGGATAAAATTTAGCCGTAAGAAAATCTTGGAACTTGTCCTTGGTAGACTGGAAAGCCAGTGCAAAAAGTATAAATATTATGCCGGCAATTAATCCCTGAAATTCTGTTCCGATAGCCTCGCTTATGCTTTGCCCGAGAAAATAAATAATGAAGAAATAAATGGACGCCAATCCCAATGTTGCGACACCGTAAAGAATGGTATTCTTTATGACAAGACTTACATCCAGAAGCTGATATTTTAGAATTGAGTAGGCAAAAGCAATCGGGACAAGCACAACCAGAATGATCGGCGTATAATACTGCGGCGAATTGAATATCGTATCCGAAATTGCCGGCGCGATCCGAGCTGTATAGACCACCGAAATAATCGCCAGTAAATAAGCAATTAATATTATCAAAACCGGTCTGCGGTCTTCTCTGGTTTTAAGTCTGAAATAGCTAATTATTAGCGTGATAAATGCGGTAATATAAATAATCGAAGAAATTAATCCCTGTGTGCCTCTTAAAGAATTGAATCTTTCAACTGCAAACTTGCCGTAGCCGCCCATTTCAATTGTAAAAGAAAATATTATAAGGAAGTAAATTAACGGCAGAACGAAAAGCATCGCACGGACGAACTTTTTTTCCATGAAAGAAAACGGCTTGGGGAAATTAAGAAAGAACGCAAGAAAGAGAAACGGGAAGAATGTTCCGCCGAGCGACCAGAAAAAAGCACCCATCAAATAACCCCAGGGATTCGCCTGAATGGACTGAGGAAGAAATGTTGTAGGGAAGAAAATAAAAGTGGAAGCCATCACCGCGGCAACTCCGGTGGCATAAAATATTTTCTGAACTCTGCCGTCGGGTTTGGCCATCAAAACTATAAATGCGATTATCATCTGCATCAGGGCAAGAATGCTGTTGGCTACGTTGCCCGGTTGAATCAATTTCTTAACATAAACTTTTGTCTTTACAATCTTATTCTGTTTCTTTACGATATAATCAGCATAATCGCCTGCTTTTACTTTGTTCAGAATTTCTTGTGCGACCAGCGGGTCTGAAAACCTCTGATTATTTATTCCAAGCAGTTCATCGCCGTTTCTAATTCCGGCATTCCAAGTTACTCCTCCGACTTTTACAGACTCAAAGAAAATAGCGGTACTGTCGGGACCTATTTTCTTTAAAGTCCAAAGACATTCG
>JBJKTB010000244.1:0-5962 GCA_046703345.1 Ignavibacteriaceae bacterium | reverse complement strand
TGCTATTGCCGCATCGATCGGTAAAGACGACGAAGTAATAATACTTGAGCCGGCATTCGACACTTACACTCCTTCCGATATTGTTGCCGGCGGCCGGCCCGTAAACGTTCCGCTTAACAGCGCGGATTATTCAATCGACTGGGAACGCGTTAAAAATGCTGTAACAATAAAACCTTAGATGATCATAATTAATTCTCCGCATAATCCTACCGGCAGCTTCATTTCCGAAAACGATTTAAAGGCACTTGAGGAAATTACGCGCGGTACCGGAATCATTGTATTAAGCGATGAAGTTTATGAGCATATACTATTTGACGGCCGCAAGCACATCAGCATTTCTCAATCGCCGGAATTGTCGGAAAGAAGTTTTATAGTTTCCTCTTTCGGTAAAACTTATCACGCAACAGGCTGGAAGATCGGGTACTGCACTGCGCCGGAAACGTTGATGAGAGAATTCAGAAGGGTTCATCAATTCAATGTATTCGCTGTTAATACTCCCATTCAGTACGCCTACGCCGATTTTATGAAGAAGGAAGAGCATTATTTGAGCCTCGGTGAGTTTTATGGGCAGAAGAGGGATTTCATTCTAAAACTGCTGGAAGCGTCGAAGTTTAAATTCGTACCCACCGGCGGGACCTATTTTCAGCTTCTGGATTATTCCGGAATATCGAATTTAAACGATTTGGAATTTACGGAAAGATTAACGAAGGAATTTAAAGTAGCTACAATACCGCTCTCGCCTTTTTATTCAGATAAAAGCCCGCACAAAGTTATAAGAATTTGTTTCGCAAAGAAGGAAGAAGTTTTGAGGCAGGCCGCCGAAAGGCTTTCTAATCTGCAGCCGTTTTAGCCGTTTCTTTATACTTCGGAACTTTTACACTCTGCAGCAGCACAAGACCTACGGCGAAAAATACTCCGAGAGCTAACGCCGCATACCTGTCGTTTGAAAGATCGGCAATTATTCCGTACACAAGCGGGCCCAGCACCGCCGATGATTTTCCGAATAAGCCGTCGTAAAATCCGAAATATTCGGCTTCCCTTTCCTTCGGAGTAAGAAGCGCCATCAGACTTCTGCTGCACGACTGCGATGAACCTATCGATAGTCCGGCCGATAGCCCGACTATGTAAAACTCAAACACAGTGGTAACAAAGAATGCCCCTATCACCACAAGTATCCAGATGACGAGAGTAATTGTTATTGTCTTTTTCGGTCCGATATGATCCGAGATTATGCCGAAGACAAAAGCCCCCAGCACGGCAGTGCTCTGTACGATAACAAAAAAGTAAATCACCTGATCGTCGGTCATCTTTAAAGTGCTTGAAGCGAAAATGGATGCGAACGCTATTATTGTTATTATAGGGTCGTTGTATAAAAAGAAGGCCAGAAGAAAACGAAACAGAGAAGGATGCTCTCTTCTTATAAAGATTGCCTTCAGCGTTTCCGAACTTTTCTTCATGCCGCTGCGGATAAGGTCTTTCTTAAGCGGCTCACCAACATGCGGTTCGCTGACAAACAGAAAAATCGGAACGGAAAATACCATAAAGAAGACAGCCGCCACCACAAATGAGAGTCTAATATAAAAATGATAATTAGGTGAGCTCTCAGGAGGAAGCATCATCATTACTATAAGAAGAACGGCCAGCGCGCCTACATAACCCATTGCAAAACCGTATCCTGAAACTCTGCCGAAATTTTTCTTATCCGTCAGGTTGGGCAGAAATGCATCGTAAAAAACAAGGCCGGCTTCGAAACCTATATTCGCAAATACGAACAGCACAAATCCCAGAAGCACGTCACCCTTCTCTACGAAAAACATTAAAGCGGTGCATACCACCGATACAAGTGTAAACATGAGGAGAAATCTCTTCCGGTTGCGCGATACGTCGGCTATCGCGCCCAAAGGAGGGCTTAGCAGCGCCGCCATAATCATGGAGATGCTTACCGCGAGTCCCCAAAGCCATTTCTCCCCGCCTGCTACGTAATTAGAGAAATACTTCGAATAAATTACAGTTACTATAATCACGGAAAAGGCAGTGTTTGCAAAATCAAACAACGTCCAAGAAAAAATTCTGCCTTTCGATTTCATAAGTTTATTTTTTAGGAGATGGTTTGGAGATGCTTTCTTCCATTAAGCCGCGGCCTGTTTTGTTCAACTGCGCAGAGTCTTTAAGTTCAGAGAGGATGGCGTCGAGAATTCCGTTGATGAACTTTCCGCTGCCTGCGGTGCTGTATATTTTTGCAATTTCAATGGCTTCGTTTATCGAGACCTTCGGCGGTATGTCTGGGAAATAAAGAAGTTCGCAAATGCCCATTCTAAGAAGTATCTTATCAATAAGTGCTATGCGGTTCATCTCCCAGTTATCTACACGCTCTTTAATTTTCTTATCAAGTTCGTCTTTATGAATTAAAACCCGGTGGACAAGGTCGTTTGCAAATTCTTTATCTGTTTTATCGGTTAGATCGGTCAGTATGCCGTCTATAAGAGCATCCAACGACTCTTTATTCATTGTGTAAGCATAGAGTATCTGTAATACTTTTTCCCGAACTAAACGTCTTTTGAATACCTGAGACATATAATAAGAACACCGGATTTGATTATTTAAAACGCAGATCCTTACCGGATCGTAACTAAATATAGGGTCTAAATTTTTGACGTACAAATATAATAACTTGACCGATAATAAACCTAGCGGCGGCGATTAAGGAATTATAAAATTTAGAGAGATTTTATTCTTCAAAATTATAGCGCAAAAAACCAGAATACAAGCAGCGCAATGCTTTCCTTCATTTTATAGTAAAGATTGTGATCGAAACTGAGCCTTAAATTAGAAGCCGCTACCGAGGCTTTCACGCCGTAGAAGCGGCAAATTTCCCTAACTCTGGTAAGATGATAACCATCGGATACGATTATTATTCTGCCTATGTTTTTTTTTGTTAGGATGTGCTCTCTTATAAACTGTATCTGCTCGGTTGTTGAAACTGTATTTTTCTCGAGCCAAACGTCTGCCGGATTTACATCCGATAATTTCACATATTCAACCGCAACTTCGGATTCGCTCCGTTCGCCGGGTGCGTTGCTTCCGGTCAGCAGTATGCGGTTAACTATACCGCTCTCATACAGACTCACGGCCTTATCCACTCTTGCAGCCAGACTCGGGCTCGGTGAATTATGAGACCACACCGCCGCGCCCAGGACCACCGCTACGTTAAGCGACCGTCCGTCCGATTTGATTTTCTTTATCTCCGGCTTTTTAAGATTGATATAAATGAAGGCGGTTATCAGCAGCAGCACGCACAGTACAACTGAATTAACAACCGACCTTAGTACCACCAGTTCCCTTCCGCCTAACACATCCGACCATAATATGACGATAAAAACGAATTCAAGGAACTGATAAAATGTGAACAGAGCTCCGACAAAAATAAGATGAAGCGGATGATCAAGAAAATATACATTTGGCAGAGGAAGCTTTACCTTAGCGCTGAACGCGGCAAAAAGAAGCGTAAAAGTTATTGCCGCAGTGAACCAGAAGATCATGGGCTTGCTGTACCTGATTTTTTTCCTGATTGTGTAAAACAGCAGTCCGAGCAAAAGTATAAACAAAAAAATTGAATTCAGAAGATTGCCGATGAAAAAGAAACTGAAATCTTTAAGCGGAAGGCCTTGATTGTGATATTTTAAAAAATACAGAAAGAGCAGATCCGCGATAAGAATCAGCGAAGATAATACAGTCGTGATATATTTGCTGCGAGCCGATTTTACTCCGGAAACCATACTTCTCCGCTCATAGATATAATTCGTTGCTCATGATTTGATAGATTAATTATTTCTCCCCCGCGAGCGAGAGATTTTTACCCGGCAGAATAGCTTTACCGGGTTAGAGCAGCATTAAGCAAAACAGAAATCTTTCAGAAGTAAAAATTAGCTAAAACA
The DNA here is from genome assembly GCA_046703345.1 of Ignavibacteriaceae bacterium. Taxonomy (GTDB): domain Bacteria; phylum Bacteroidota; class Ignavibacteria; order Ignavibacteriales; family Ignavibacteriaceae; genus FEN-1297. The sequence goes on along the minus strand of JBJKTB010000244.1, from coordinate 2,027 downwards.
AAATTGCTCTTCAAGGACAGAGATTTTACACATGGAAAATATGGCCCGATTACTGAATATCTTTCGCTATAAATTCATGTTCCTTGAATTTTGAATATTATACGAATTAAAACTTGTACGTTCACAGGTTTGCCTCTCTGTTTTCCCGGTTTAAATTTTGTTTCACTTACGGCTTTTTCGGCTTCTTCATCGCAGCCGCCGCCTATACCCTTAACAAGTTCGGTTTTATTCACATTCCCTTCTTTATCAACATAAGCTTTAACGTAAACCTGTCCTTCTACACCGGCTCTTTTCGCAAACTCGGGATATTTGATCTTACTATGTATCGCTTCAATACCGCCAATCGGTTCCGGCAATTCTTCTACTACCTTAAAATATACAGGCTCATCGGCAATCTCTTTTTTGGGAGGCGGCGGAGGCGGAGCGCCGACATCCGCGTTAACATCTAATTCTGTTGAAGCAATATTAACATCCTGAAGTATCTCGGCGGACGGCGCCGCGATTGGTATTGCTGGTTTTGGCGGCGGAGGCGGTCTGTTCTCCTGTTTAGTCTGCTGTATATCTTCAACCTTGAATAAATCCTGTGTAGTTTGAACAAACGTGTCGGCAGGTGTTAAGTGCGGAAAATACTTGAATGCAGCAATCAGTGCGGCAAGCGAAATTATGAGGCTGATTTCCCAAAAACGTCTGTATTTGATTCTTAAATCAGCTTTGGGAGATTTTATCACCGGCATATTATTCTCCTCCCGATTTAATTTTAAACAGGACGTGTTTTAATCGAACTTAAATCCTATATGCAGCCTTTCATGAAGATTTATGTGAAAAATATTGACGATAAAATTTGACATCTTAAATAAATTAACTGCATGTAAAGCTTTTAGTAATTACCGGAATTAATCTAAAAAAGTACAATCGCATTTAATTAAAATTAAGATTCTCGCAACATGAGTTCTGAAATAAAATGAGTCCTTAAATCTTAATGAATAATTTACCGGCATCTTCCCAAAATAAAAGCGCCTCAAGGGCGCTTTTAATTTCTAATGAAGTACAAATGATACAGGTATTGATACCTGAACATTAACAGGTTTGCCCCGTTGCTTGCCCGGCTTGAATTTGGTTTCTTCTACGGCTTTCAGCGCGGCTTCATCACAGCCGGCACCGATACCTTTGATTACCTTCGCTTTATTTACATTGCCGTCTTTATCAACATAAGCTAAAATGTAAACCTTTCCCTCAACTCCGGCTCTTTTAGCAATTTCCGGATATACTATTTTGCTTTGAATCGCCGCGATTCCGCCTATGGGCTCCGGCATTTCTTCAACCGCAACAAAGTAGCTGGGCTCTTCCACCTTTTCTTCTTTCGGCGGCGGAGGAGGCGGTGCGCCTACGTTGGCGTTAACGTCAAGATCAGTTGAGGCGATATTTACGTCCTGAAGCACTTCGGCTGAGGGAGCGGCAATCGGTATCGCAGGTTTCGGAGGCGGAGGAGGCCTGTTTTCCTGCCTGGTCTGCTGAATATCCTCTACTTTAAATAAATCCTGCGTCGTCTGAACGAGTTCCTTCGTCGGATTAAGATGCGGAAAATATTTGAAGGCTACAATAAGAACAGCCAGCGAGATGATTAAACTGATCTCGAAGAACCGCTGATATTTGGATCTCAAATCAGCCTTCGGAGTTTTTCTGATTGCCATTAGATTACCTCTCCTGATTAAAACTTGAATTGATTTATAATCTATAGAATAACTGCAGAGTAAATACTAATCTCTTCTGCTTATACTCATCTCGATTTCGTATGTTCCCCGCTTCGAGATTTAATTTTCAAAAACGCAGCTATAATTTACTTTTTTCCTGTTAAAATGGAAAATATTTAGTAAAAAAAATAATAGCTAAAATTTAACCGGCTTTCCTCCGGATTTTTTAAGCACAAATTTCATTATTAGAATTCCGAAAACGGCGGCTGCTATGTCCGCAGTCCAGTCTATTATATCGCACGACCGACCGGGAATATACAACTGGTGAAGTTCGTC
>JBJKTB010000243.1:0-4310 GCA_046703345.1 Ignavibacteriaceae bacterium | reverse complement strand
GTTTAGAGCCTGCCGTTTTTAATTCATAAAATAATCTCATCTAAATAACCGGCGCGCCGGTTAATAATTTAAAGATCAAATCTTAGCGATTATAATTAAGGCTTAAAATGCTTAATTGTCTTATAGGCAAAGTTTAAGTGTATCGCAGCGCTGAACATTATGCACAATTTATACAGACAAATGATGTTTGTCATACATGAAAAAATTTATCGACCGTTCAATTCGTGGTAAGAACGATTACTATTTGTAATTATCGATAATTCAAGCAGTTACAAAATTTCAGAAAAAAAAGAGGGAAAAGAAAAAAAAGTTTAAAAATGATTCAACTTTCGCAGAATTCGTACGATAATAAGACAGCAGTTAAATAAAATATTTAGCCAAACGGAGTTATGATGAGAATAATTAAACTTTCATTTACCGCATTTCTCTTCTTATTTATCGGTGTCTTCACATCAAAAAGTTTTTCGCAGCAGGATCCTTATCTGCCTTTTGCGGAAGTTATGCCGCAGCCGGTAGGAGGAATGCAGTCGATCTATAAAAATATTGAATATCCCGAGATAGCAAAGAAAGCAGGTATTGAGGGAAAAGTGTATTTGCTGTTAGATATTAATGAAAAGGGCGGAGTAGACAACGTTAAAGTAATAAAAGGAATCGGCGCGGGATGCGACGAAGCCGCGATCAACGGAGTGAAGCAAGTTAAGTTTACACCGGGTAAAAACAAAGGTGTGCCGGTCAAAGTAAAATTATCCCTGTCGGTAGTATTTAAATTAAACGGGTAACAACTACACAGGGGCCCTCCGGGGCAGACCGCTCTATCTTAATTAATTTTAGTGTAATCCATTTAAAAATATAAAATCAAGGTGATTAAAGTGACCTGGTTTAAAAATCTGAAATTCGTGAGGAAAATCCAGGGGGGATATTTATTTCTTGCGCTCATTTCCGCAGCTATTGCTGCTATAGGGCTTCTTCAGTTAAACAAGATGGTAACAGTAAAGGACAGGCTTTTTGCAGATTACGTTACACCGCAGGACAGGATAAATAAGATTTATACCGATTTTCAAAGCACGCAATTTATAATGATGCAGTTATCCATGCCGGAATTCGCATCTAAATTCAGCGATGACGCCAGTGAGTACAACAATCTAAAAGCTACAATAGATTCCACATTAAACGAGCTTCTCAAGACGAAGATAAGCGGCGACATAAAGAAAGATCTGACCGATGTGCAATCGATATGGGGAGAATACAAGAGTGAAGTTGCCGACGCTATACTAAGCGCAAGCGCAACGAGGAATTATTCCATGGCGGCAGATATAGCTACTTCTTCAGGCGAACAGGTAGGTGTAAAACTTTTAAAGAAATTCGGAGATGTGCGCAGCGTACTTGAGAAGAAGGCTCAAACCTTAAATGACCAGGTAGAGAGCACCGTAAGCAGTTCAATAACCGAGGTTTTGATCGGCGCGGCGCTCGGAACAATAATACTTATAATTTTTGTATTCTTCATAGCTCGAGCTATTACGAACCCTATCGACAGGCTGAAAGCGTCTGTAAAGGAATTCGCATTGGGTAATTACTCGCATGAGATAAGCATTACATCCAAGGATGAGATAGGAGAGCTGGCAGACTCACTAAGGAACCTGCAGGCTGCACAGAAAGCCAAGATAGAGGCTGCCGAGCAGATAGCATCGGGCAACATCAACAAAGTAGTGCCGGCATCGGAGAAAGACGCGCTCGCGATTGCATTCAACAAGGAAGTTGAAACTATAGGACAGATGTTAAAAGAAGCGGACCTTCTTACGGAGGCGAGCAGAAAAGGAAATTTAAGTCTGCGCGGGAACTCGTCTAAATTCAGCGGCGAGTGGGGAAAACTTATACAGGGAATAAACGCTATAATAGATTCCATAGTTGCCCCTGTGAACGAAGCAGCAGCAATATTAAAAGTAATGGCCGGCGGAGATTTCACTCATCTGGTAAAAGGAAATTATGACGGCGACCACGAGACAATAAAGAATAATATTAATACTGTAATACAATCATTATCCGAAGCTCTGCAGAACGTAAACGAGGCGGTACTTGCCACGGCAAGCGCCTCTACACAAATCTCATCAAGCGTAGAGGAAATGGCTGCCGGCGCGAGCGAGCAGACCCAGCAGACCTCGGAAGTTGCCAGGGCAATTGAGCAGATGGCAAAGACAATAATGGAGAACACTCAGAACGCTTCAATAGCCGCCGAAAACGCGAAGAATTCGGGCAGTAAAGCCGCAGAAGGCGGATCGGTAGTGGAAGACACCATTAAAGGGATGGTTCGCATAGCTGAAGTAGTGAATAAATCAGCTTCAACAGTTGAAGCACTCGGCAAGAGCAGCGACGAGATCGGCGAGATCATTCAGGTTATCGACGAGATAGCTGATCAGACAAACCTACTGGCATTGAACGCGGCTATAGAGGCGGCCAGGGCCGGAGAGCAGGGACGCGGATTTGCCGTTGTAGCAGACGAAGTAAGAAAGCTAGCCGAGCGCACTACAAAAGCGACCAAAGAGATTGCTACAATGATAAAGCAGATACAGAAAGACACTACCGATGCAGTGGAATCTATGAAAGAAGGCAAGCAGGAGGTAGAACGCGGCAAGGAGCTTGCGAACAGGGCAGGCAACGTGCTTCGCGAAATTATTGATAACGCTACAAAAGTAACGGACGTGGCAGCACTAGTCGCTTCCGCAAGCGAACAGCAGTCAGCTTCGGCCGAAGAAATAAGCAAGAACATAGAATCGATTTCCACCGTTACACAGGAAAGCGCATCGGGAGCAACACAAATAGCCCGCACGGCGGAAGATTTGAACAGGCTTACAGAGAATCTTAAGAATTTGATGAGCAGATTTAAAATAACAGATTTCACCCTGGCAAAGAAGGCAAAGGCAGGACACAGCGATAAAGGATTAGAGACCGGTGAAGAGATGTACTATGCAGAAGTTAGTAATTCTAACGGTAATGGAAGAAAACACTAAATAATTAAGTACACTATCAAATTAAAATATGAGGGAACAAATGTCCTTAATAAGCTGGTCTAACGAATACAGTGTGAGCATACAATCAATAGACGAACAGCACAAAAAACTAGTCTCACTAATTAACGAACTTCATGACGCAATGAAAGCGGCAAAGGGAAAGGAAGTTCTTGGTAAAACGCTAGAGGATCTAGTCGCTTACACAAAATTTCATTTTTCGTCTGAAGAAAAGCTAATGGCAGATAACGGTTACGCGGATTTAAAGAATCACCAGCTTGAACATGATAAGCTGACTTCGCAGGTAATGGATTTCCAAGCAAAATATAAAAGCGGCAACGCTTTGCTTTCGCTGGAAATAATGCAGTTTCTTAAAAGCTGGCTGGTGAACCACATAAAGGGTTCGGATAAGGCATACAGTCCTTATTTAAAGAGCAAGGGAGTGAACTAATTCGTTAAATACAGCTAAGATTAATATTGGCTAAATAAGAGAGACCCTTCGTACTGCGGGCGTTAAGTCCAAGAATACGGAGGGCTCTCGCCGATTTGGGGATTCCGGTAACTTAGTGAATTTACGCAAAGAGACTTTACCGGCCAGAAATTTGGAAGATTGGAATATTGGAGTACCGGAATGATGTATGAAACTTAACAATAGTTTCTTCATTTTTATTTCACTTAAGTAGAAATATACATTTTGTGTTACTTCAATAACTTAGATAAAATATACGATTCTGAGGGAAGGGGAGTGTCCGTTAAATGACTAATGGTTAATATTGAACAGCCCCTTGAAGAAAAGCATTCCATAAAAAGCTAAAATAAAAATAAATTATCGGCATTTTATTTGAGTCTTAAACCGGGATTCGGGCTAAAGATTAGGCAGGATATTTCGATAATTACAATAGTTACGAGATTTAAATACCGATCAGGGAAATTAAAAAAAATTGAGGGAACAGCAGGCAGATGGTTCGAATAGAGACATTAGACGACAGCAGACTTGAGCAGCTTAAGTCGGATGATCCGGCAGAGCGCTGCGCGGCAATTGAAGTTATGATGAGCGAGGGAATTCCCGAGCAGCTTACCGAGACCGTATGCGGTAAGATAACCGACCCGGATAAAGGAGTAAGAAACGCCGTGGACCTTGCATTAACTTTTAACGGGAGCAAATCGATAACCGAGAATTTGGTAAAATATGTTTCCTCGCCCGAGATTTCGGTAAGAAATCTGGCCGGAGAGATTCTCTTAAAGATCGGAGTAGAATCGGTAGACGCCATGCTCGGCTATTTAAATTCCGGAGACGATGACGATAAA
>JBJKTB010000242.1:0-4107 GCA_046703345.1 Ignavibacteriaceae bacterium | reverse complement strand
ATTTTTATAAGATGATTATTACTAAAAGCCGCTATTCCGAATTTTATTCATTATTCCATTTTATTTAAATTTGATTTGAATTCAAAATCACCGATTAATTTACGTTTAATTTTATGAATTCATCCGACAGACCAGATCCGCTAAAAAGATTTTCCAACCGGGTTGATAATTACATAAGGTACCGCCCTCACTATCCGGAAGGACTTATTACATTTTTCAATAACGAAATAAATTTTAATGCTTCAAAGACAATTGCCGATATCGGTTCAGGTACGGGAATTTTATCTGAATTATTTTTGAAGAACGGCAATACAGTCTACGGAGTTGAACCGAATAAAGGAATGAGACTCGCGGCCGAAGAATTATTAAGAGGTTTTCAATATTTTATCAGCATTAACGCTGCGGCAGAAAATACAACTCTGCCGTCAGCCTGCTCAGATGTCATAACTGCCGGTCAGGCTTTCCATTGGTTCGATGTTCGGAGAGCTAAAAAGGAATTTAAAAGAATCCTGAAACCGCATGGTTATGTCATTCTTATTTGGAACTCCAGAATCAATGATGCTTCCCCTTTCCTTCATGCCTTCGAAGAACTTCTTATTAATTTCTCAACAGATTACGCGAAAGTAAATCATAAGAATATCAACGAGGAAATATTTAATAATTTTTTCTCGAGCTATAAAAGCAAGAGGTTCCCCAATTCTCAAAAATTTGATTTTGAAGGATTAAAAGGAAGACTGATGTCGGCTTCATACGCTCCGGTTGAGTCCCATCCCAATTATCTTCCGATGATGAAAGAACTCATAAGAATATTCGATACTTTCAATTCAAACGGATTCGTAGAAATGGTTTACGAAACTGAAGTTTACTACGGACGGATATAATAATTTTCCAATCTTATTTCTTGATCATTAAAAAAATTGCAGAATCATAAATACGGTAGACCTTCCGCCAGATTTTTGCTTGACATTCTTCTCTTAATTTTTATAATGCAAAAAGAAACAGTTTTTAATTTAAGTTTCAAAAGGGGGCTGATATGGAACTTGAAGCGGAAGGCATTATTTTTTTATCTGTAGCGTGGTCTTCGGTAATCGGACTTTTAGTTTACTGCTATCTTAAAGTACTAAAAAACAGTAATAGGAATACCTGACTTTTTAGCAGGCAGAGCAGGCGATTTTTCCTTTTTAGGGAAACAATTCTATACTACTTTCTCCAAAGGAAGCTGGAATAGTCTAATCTTATCGTCTTCCCTTACAGCCAGCTCGTTTAACCTTAATATGCCGGCGGTAAGTTCAGTAATGTCATTTTCATTCTGGAAGGCGATCATTCGAACGGAATTATAACCGGGGAAAGTCCTCGTACCTAAATGCGCATCCGAACTGTGCCCCTTCCCTTTAACGTTTTCCCACTCGGTATAATAGTCAATATTCAATTTATCAAGAAGACCGGTTACCCTGTCTTCAAGTATATCGTGGTAAACAAGAAAGACTATCTTCATAGTTTAATTCCCAAAATTTAATTCAGGATGAAATATTCTGTTTCTTTTAATTGATTTCCCAATCATTAATTACTTGGGCAAAAAGATCTATCCGGTAAAATTGTTAGCTTCATTAGTATTGATCTAATATGAAATCTTCTATTTAAATGTCTAAAGTTTGCGCAGATTTTTCGCATATTTTCTTAGTATGTCCCGTATACGTTTTCCTTATACTAATCTTCCTATTATCTTCCTATTATCTTGCGCATTGGCAGTATTTTATATTCAGAACATCAGATGTATGCATCCGGATTTTAATCACATATCCCATCCTGCATCATTTTTTTAATCCGGCTTTGCTCCGTCTATATTTCCCCGGAATTCTTTTTTTTCTTTGAAGAAAATAATTTTTGTAAAGATACAAATAACTTCATTGTTGACAGGTCGTCCAGTATTGAATAAACCACCGGTACTATGAACAAAGTTAAAAGTGTAGAGGTTATAAGACCTCCGATAACTGCCTGCCCCATCGGCGATCTGAATTCAGCGCCTTCTCCCAGCGCAAGAGCAACAGGCATCATGCCGAATATCATCGCGAATGTAGTCATCAGTATGGGTCTTAATCTTGTGGGCCCCGCCTGCAGCAGTGCCTCCATTCGGCTCATTCCCCTACCGCGCAGAACGTTGGTATAATCCACAAGAAGTATTCCGTTCTTAGTCACAAGCCCCATCAGCATTATTATACCTATCAGTGAAATTACGGAAAGCGAACTTCCGAATAATAAAAGAAGAAGAACAGCTCCAATTATAGACATCGGAAGCGCAAGCATGATTGAAAAAGGATGCACAAAACTTTCGAACTGTGCCGCCAGCACTATATAAACGAAAACAACGGCAAGCATCAGCGAAAGGAGTATATTGCCGAACGACTCCGACTGCTGCTGTCCTTCACCCACAACGGTAGCTGTATAGCCCGGCTCAAAATCAATCTGCTGCACTTCGTTCTGGACATCCCTAAGCACGTCGCCCAGCAGTCTGCCGGAAAGATTAGCTTCTATCCTTATTTCCTTCTGCCTGTTATAGCGGTTTATCTGAGACGGCCCTACTCCCTGCACTACTTTAGCCACATCGGTTACAGGTATAATTATAGCGCTTCCGTCAGCAGCTTTCTTATTGCTCTTAAGCATCAAGTCTGAAATATCGGACGGATTCTCCCTGTAGTTTTTGTTCAGTCTTACTCGTACATCATACTGCTCATCGCCTTCCTGATATTGTGTTGCTATGTAACCGTCTACCATAGACCTAACCGATGAGGCTATAACCAGCGGATTAACTCCGAGATCGGAGGCTTTTTCCCTGTCGATGAGAAGCCTAACTTCCGGCTTGGATGTTTCCAGACTATTATCCACATCCACAGTTCCTGGTGTAGATCTGACAATAGCCTCAATTCGGTCTGCATATTTACTAAGCTTGTTAAGATCTTCGCCCCTTACGCTCATCATTAGAGGCTTTCCGCCGCCCCCTGGTCCCCCCTGTACTCCGTAACTAATGTCGGCTCCCGGAAGATATCTTAACTTGCTGCGAAGTGAAGACATTATCTGTTTATCGCTTCTGTTTCTTTCCTTTTTATGTACAAGCTTAACGAGTATGGTAGCCTTCGTTACCGGATCATTTCCCGCGCCGATTGTGGTAAGAATCGTACTCACTTCCGGATATCCTTTTAACGAAGATTCAATCTGAGCGCATATACGACTTGTCTGCTCAAGAGAACTACCCGGCGCAGAAAGCACGGTTATGTTAAACTGGTTTTCGTCACTGTCGGGAAAGAACTGTGAGCCCAAAGCTCCCATCAGCATAAAACTTATAACAAATACTATAAGCGATCCGAAAACGACGCTCTTTCTGTGAGTAAGCGCCCATCGAAGAGCCGATTTATATCTTACGCTAAGCAGTTCGAAAAAATGATTAAAATAAAAAAGCATTTTCTGCAGTATGTTTCCTTCTTTCGATAAAGCCTCGTCTTCCCTCTTCAGCCATTTGGAAGAGAGCATCGGTGTGAGAGAAAATGCAACGAACAGAGATACCATCACCGCAACTGAGACCGTGATTCCGAACTGGTAGAAGAATCTTCCCACAATTCCCGGCATAAAAGCAACGGGAACGAATACCGCTACTATAGTAAAAGTTGTTGCCATAACGGCAAGTCCAATTTCCTGAGATGCGGATTTAGCCGCTTCAAGCGGAGTCTCTCCCTGATGCATGTGCCTGTAGATATTTTCAATTACTACTATCGCGTCATCTATCAGAAGTCCTACCGCAAGCGACAAAGCAAGCAGCGACATCATGTTTAGCGTAAAGTTTAAGGCGTACATTATAATAAAGCTTGCGATGATTGAAGTAGGCAAGGCCAGAGCGCTTATAATAGTCGCTCTTAGGTTTGCCAGAAACAAAAAGATGACAAGCACGGCAAGGAGTCCTCCGTAAAAGATATCGAAGAGAACGTCGTTTATTGAATCTTTAATAAACACGCTATTATCCTGCGCGACTAATATCTTAATGTCGGGCGGCATCTCATTTCTTAGTCTCTCAATCTGCTTGTTTACTTCGTTGGCGACCTGTACAGTATTGCTTCC
>JBJKTB010000241.1:0-11766 GCA_046703345.1 Ignavibacteriaceae bacterium | reverse complement strand
GCAGTACAGCAATCCCGGCAGCATAAATTTATTCAGAATTGAAAGAAGGTACTCCTGGTCGTCTTACAGTGTTGCGGGAAGTGTAAGCTCCAACACCACCGCGTTTGTGGACTCGGCAAACGGACTTGTACCCGGCATGGATTATTATTACCGGGTGAAAGCATATTCCAGTACTGATTCATCTTGGTCTAACGAAGTGTACGTAAGAACTCCTGCTAATTAAAGTAAATATTTTTAATGAAAATTAAATGCTAAGCCATAATCTCAATTAATAATATTCGCGCAAAATTTGAAAACTTCTCATAAAATAAATAAAAGTCTTTTCCAGGCCATTAACGCCAACATAAAAAATCCGTTTATTGTTCTGGACAATACGGGAAAAGTTGTATCCTTCAACGAAGAGGCGGCAAAACTTTTTCCCGTAAAAAGAGAAGTTAATTTTCTCGAGCTATTCAGCGAACAAACCGGCACTAGGTTAAGCGAAATAATTGAGAATGTATATATAAGCGGAAACTCTTCTACTAATAATCTAAACCTTACTTTTCATTCCGGCGAAACCTTAAACACTAAAGTTTTAATAAGCTCTTATAAAGAGGACGATTACTTTTTCGTCTTCTGCACATTTATACCTATGGAGAGCGAAATAAAATTTAAGGGAGTAACATCATTACAAATCAAAACGAATGAGATAGCGGATATTGTAAAAAGCAAAGAATTAGCCGCTGTTATAAATGATATTAAATCTCTTTATCCTTTTACTGTAATAGGGAAGGAAAGGATTTTAAAGAGCGTAAATAGTTTTGAAGAATTATTCTGGATAAAAGATATCGACGGGAATTTTATTCTTGTCAACAACAAGATGGCTGCGGGTTTAGGATTAAAGATTACCCAGATAGAAGGAAGACCTGAAGACTCATTTATAATCTCGTATCTTGTAGATTTCTGGAAATCTGTTGAGAGATATATGAAAGAATCTTTGAACTGTGTAATAATAGAAGGGCTTCCTCTTTCCGGAATTGCATCTTCATCTGAATACAGAACCATTGAAATTCCATTGAGCGATTCGGAAGAAAACATGATTGCGGTAATCGGTATCGGACAGAGATTGGAAGCCAATAATGAGGAAGGTGTAAAATCGGGTATCCCGGCCGGTATTTTAAAAGACTTTCCAAAACCAGCCGCCTACATAGATAAAGACGGAATTATTAAGCATGGGAGCAAAGAATTTTGTAAATTATTTTCGGATCAATTTAATGACTTAAGCGGTTTTGCTTACAATAAAGTTCTGCCGCTGAAAATTACGGAGAGGATACGAAAATTTTGGGAATCAGCAGATGATTCAATATCTTTTTCTCATTCAATTAGTCCGGTTGATTTAACGGGAGAGACTGAAAGCTTTACCATCTATTTAAATAAGATTTACGACAGCGGGGAAGCGCCGAACGGATTCTTCCTTATGTTGGAAAAATCAGAGAACCATGAAAGCATAGAATATTTAATTACCAGAAGAGGCAGAATGTTTGACATCTTAATCCAAAATAATCCCGAGCCGATATTCATCTACGATACCGAAAATCTGGGCTTTATAGAAGTAAACCAGGCGGCTTTGAATTTATACGGTTACAGGAAAGATGAATTCCTAAAGATGGACCTTACAGATCTTTATACTCCTGAGGATATACAATCGCTGCTGGACTCTTCGAAAAGTTCCGCTATGGAAGGTAAATTCCAGGGGCCTTACAAACATAAAAAGAAAGACGGCTCTTCCATATTCGTAGAAATCAGCAAGGTAACCATAAAGTTCAACGAGAAGGATGCTCACTTCAACATCATAAAGGATGTTACTTCGAGACTTGAACTTGAGAAGAAGATTAAACTTTATCAGAACGCTTTTGATAACACCGATAATCTTCTGTTCGTAACGGATGCTTCCGGGTTCATCACTTTTACGAACAATGCGGTTAGGGATATTCTCGGTTATGCTAAGGGGCAGCTTGATAAAACATCTTTTGCCGCACTTGTCAGGGATAACGAACGGGCTACAGTAAACTCCACTATCTTTCATTCTCACATTAAGGAAACGGTTACGCTTACGCTGGAAATAAAAAAGAGCGACGGTAAATTTATGAATGTTGAGTTAACTGCAATGCCGGTGAGCTCTTATAAAGATGAGATCGAATCGTTCAGCATAATCGGCAAGACAGAAAATGAGCCTGTCGAAGCCGCCGTAAAATCAGCCGCAGTACAGAAAGGCGCCAGTGCCGGAATTCTGCAGGTTGAGAAGTCAGCCGATACGAAAGACGTGAATTTCCTTTCAAATCTTTTCCACGAGTTATTAACTCCTATTAATGTTATACTGGGATTCGTGCAGGAATTTACAGATTCCGCTTCGAAGTTATCGCCTGAGCAGCAGGAAGCCGCCGAAATAATAAATCAGAATAGAGACAGGCTTCTATCGACAATGAATTCAGTTATAGAATATACCAATTTTCAGAACGACGATTCCGAGATAGTTACAAAGGAGATTGGAATAACGGAAGTTATAGATCAGCTTCACAATGAGTTCGGCGAAATATCCGGATCTCGTAGTATTGAATTTGCTTACGGAAAAATATCATCATCGCTGAAATTTGAATCGGATCCGCAGAAGTTTCAGACTTTGATGCACAGTCTTGTAAAAATAATAACTCATTTAAGCAACGCTGAAAAAATCTACTTCTCTGCATATCAATTAAATGACGATTCCTTCGTAATATCCGTTAAGGATAGTTACGCGTCGGTAACTCCCAAGCTGCTCGAACATCTTAAGAACATTTTCGAGAAGAAAGAAGCTTTAATTGTTAAGGACTTCGGCATATCCAAGCTTACTGTACGTCTTGCAAAGGCGTTGCTTGAGATGATGCACGGTGAATTTGAGGTGTTCGAGGAAAGCCGCGATAAAGCCGATTACGGTTTCGTATTCCCTATTGCGGCTACATTTCCTGCCGCTAATGAAATTCCCTCTGAAGATTATTCCGAGACTGTCAGTTTTACTGAAAGTACCGAAAAGCAATCGCCTGAGGAAAGATTACATGTTGCACCCGACTCTAATATTTCCAAGAATACCGCTGCTTCTCCTTATGTAGAAGATTCCGCAGAAAAGATGCAAGCCGATTATTCAAACGAAAAACTGCCGGAAGATACTCCGGAGATTGAGCCGGAATTCGTAACTCAGCCTAAGAGGACGTCTGAAAGGGTTGAGCTTTCAGCTCTCAACTGTTTGTATATTGAGGACCAGGTAGATTCCCAGATTCTGTTCAAAGTACAACTTAAAGAACTTAAAGAGATTAAGTTTGCAGTGAGTTTCGAAGAAGCACTGCCTTTACTGGACAGCCATCATTTCGATTTTATTGTGATGGACATAAATCTGCAGGGCGAGTACAACGGTTTGGACGCGCTCAGGATTATACACAAGATGCCGGGGTACGAAAACATTCCCATCATCGCGGTAACGGCATATGTTCTGCCGGGCGACAAGGAGAAGTTTATCGCTACCGGCTTCAACGATTTCATCTCAAAGCCTATCTTCCGGGAGAAGATGATCGATTCGCTTGAAAAGATATTTTTAATGCAGTTATAATATTTCTGCGAACCGGTAGATCCATCATTCTTTAACAGCCGCATAAATTACGTCTGATTTCAAATCCGTATTTATTCTCATCTTGACAAATATCCGTATCTTTTATATTTTGCCATACAAATGTATGGCATTACTGCACGCTCTTGTTTTGAAACTGCGGAGCGAATTAATGCCGAACATTATTCATCAAAACGCAGGGTTAATCCGATTAACCGGCGCCTATGTAACCGACCAACCGGAGGTGTATCATGTCGAAAGAGATAACGGAAATTCAGAAGCGGATACTTAATTATTTGATAGAGCAGAAAACCGGAAGAGGCATTCCTCCTACTTTAGCCGAGATAGCAAAGTTTTTCGGCTACAGAAACAGGGCCACGGTACAGCAGCATCTTGCGGCTTTGGAGAAGAAAGGATTTATTAAAAGGAATCCCAAACTATCGCGGGGGATAGAACTGACGCTGGAGGATAAATTTTTCATCCCGAGGCCGGTTCTGGGAGAAGTGGCCGCCGGCAATCCGCTTACAATTTATCCGGACGCTATTGATACGATTGAACTGCCCACAATTGCGCGCATGCCGAAAGATTCTTTTCTGCTGCGCGTAAAAGGCGACAGCTTGAAGGACGCGTATATTTTCAGCGGAGATATCGTTATCATCAACCCGAACCTTGAGCCGAAGAACGGGCAGATTGTAGTTGCGATTCTGGACGACGCGGCGGTGGTAAAAAGATTTTACAGGAAGAAGAGCGAGATAGAACTGCTGTCGGAAAATCCTGAGTATAAGCCGATAGTTATCGGGAAGACTTATCAAAAATTTAAAGTAGTGGGAGTTGTAGTCGGGATTTACAGAAGCATGGAGAAACGCGCCGGATAATGAGCGGATTGATCTGAGCCGGGAGTTTGAGCAAGTTAATATGAATATAATTGTTTTAATTGACTTATAAGATTCAAGAAATAATATTATGTCACGTAGTCCGATAGTACATTATAAGCGATCAATCAGGTTAAATGGATACGACTATTCTAAAGACGGAGCATATTTTATTACTGTTTGTACGAAAGATAAAAACGAATGGCTCGCAAAACCAATGTGTAAAAATGTTTCCTTAACAAGCGAAGGAGTAATTGTAAAGGCAGTGTGGGATGAATTGTCTGAGCATTTTAATGATATTAAGCTTGATAAATTTATTATAATGCCTGATCATGTGCATGGAATTATTATAATTAAAAAAAGTAAAGAACGTAGAAGGCTCATGGAAGGTAAAAATTGTAGGGGTTTGATTAATCAAACCCCTACCTCAAGTGATTTTGGCCATGGAAAAAACAAGCATGGCAATGATTGGATACTAATGCAGGAGCCAAGCATACCGCTCGGGAAGGTAATAAGATTTTTTAAAGCAAAATCATGCAGAATCATTCGTACATCTGTAAATCCTATTTTTAAGTGGCAGAAAAATTATTACGAGCATATAATTAGAAATGATGAAGATTTATTTCTAACGAGACGGTATATAATTAACAATCCGTTAGAAATGTAATCAGAAAATACTACAAACCGTCGTGTTTGATTAATCATACTCATGCGGTATGTTTGTAACACCTTTTCAAATTATTTTAAAAATACAATCAAGGAGAGTAATGAACCCGCTTCGTTTACGAAATCGCGGAAACGGGGGAGCAAATTTATTTTTTAATTTGAACGGAAGAATCGCGCTTGCTTGTTTTTCCGTAATTATGCTGACTAGCATTATGACCGCAACTGCGCAGGAACTGCCGGAGTACAGACTCAGCGATGTGGTTGTAACCGCCGGCAGAGTGCCCATAAGTTTTTCAGACTTGGCGAGAAGCGTTATTGTTATAGGTCCGGAAGAAATAAAAGACGCGCCTGTTAACAGCGTGCAGGGACTTCTTCAGTACGCGGCCGGAGTAGATTTGGGACAGAGGGGCGTGGACGGAGTTCAGGCCGACGTTGGAATTAGAGGAGGAACGTATAACGAAACACTGGTCATGATAGACGGAGTAAGCGTTAACGATCCGCAGACCGGGCATCATAACTTAAACCTTCCGGTATCATTGGATGATGTGCAGCGCATCGAGATACTTAAAGGGCCAGGTTCAAGCATTTACGGCGCGGACGCGTTCAGCGGAGTAATAAACATCATCACAAAAAAAGGAGGCGGCAAAGCATTATCTCTCGAATCATCGGGCGGCCAGAACGGTTATTACGACGGCGCGATACACGCATCATATCCTACGGGAATAGTAAGCAGCCGTATTTCATTATCCAAACAAAAATCAGACGGCTACATGCACAACACCGAGTTCGACATAACGGATTTTTCGTACGGCTCTTCGGTGAGAGCGGGTAAGGGAAGAGTGAATTTATTTTTCGGCTACAACGATAAGAAGTTCGGCGCCAACGGATTCTACTCGGTGCTGTTCCCGAACCAGTGGGAGCATACGACCACAAAACTGCTTAGCATCGGCGGCGAGTTCGGCAGCGCATCTTTCTCTCTTTCGCCGAAAATATACTGGCGGCGCAACGACGATAATTATCTCCTCGATTACGTTCGGCCTTCCGTCTATCAGAACATTCACCAGACAAACATCTACGGCGCGGAAGTGCAGGCTTCGCTGGTAACAAAATTCGGCACAACTTCATTCGGCGGCGAATACAATACGGATAAAATAAAGAGCACTAATCTCGGGGATCACTCGCGTTACAAGCGCGGACTGTTTGCCGAGCAGATGTTCTCTCCGCTGAAAGATCTTACAGTTACGGCAAACGCGTTCGCTTACGATTATTCTGACATCGGCTGGCGGTTCTGGCCCGGACTGGATTTGGGTTACAGCCTGTCGAAAGATCTTAGAGTATACGCGTCAGTCGGCAAGGCGTTCAGAATACCGACTTATACGGAGCTTTATTATATATCTCCGGCAACCGTAGGGAACCCGAATCTTCAGCATGAGGAAACGCTTAACTACGAAGCCGGATTTAATTATACAAAAACCGCATTCAATTTTAAGCTCAGTCTGTTCAGAAAAGAAGGAAAGAATCTTATCGACTGGGTAAGAGCGGCGGACAGCCAGCCGTGGACGGCAATGAACATCGCGAAGCTTAACACCGACGGTATTGAGGCAGGCGTTACACTCGATCCTTCATACTTTGTTAAAGATTTTCCGGTTTACAGAATAAGCGCTGATTACACTTATCTCAACTCGGATAAGAACATAGATAATCTGCAGTCGCTGTACCTGCTTCAATATTTAAGACATCAATTTATTTTAACGCTGCTTAACCGCTGGTGGTTCGGCATAGAGCAGAGCTGGGCGGTGAAGTATGAAAGCCGAATAAATTACAACAACTACTTTCTCGTCGATTCACAGCTCTTCAAAAAATTCGATCACTTTAAAATATTTTTGAAAGCTACAAATCTCTTTAACAAATCGTATTACGAAATAAGCGGCGTGCCGCTTCCGGGAAGATGGATCACCGCGGGAATAAAATATAACATCGGAACGTAAAACGTTATGTTAACTTGTGTAAATTGATTGGTTTTAAATTAAACTGCTTAATAGACTTCGAAATTTAAATATTATGCTTTAGTCAATTTGAATAGATTGTTATATTTAATATCTCTTCCCAGCCCCGCGACTAAAGTCGCGGGCAATGGATTATAAAGTCGCGGGCAATAGATTATAAAGTCGCGGGCAATGGATTCAAAAATTTTTAATACTCTTTAATCAACGCATCAATTTGAATTATTCTTTTATCCATTTCCCCAGTACTCCATTATTCCAATACTTCATCATTCCATTACTCCATATTTAGAATGAAAAAATAAATTCCTCATATCCTGTAACTTTTCCTTCTCTCATCTGTCTATTTGAATAAACGAATGAATAAAATTATTCTGCAAAACAAAAGGGAAAATATTTCGCTGCCCGAGCTGTACGGAAGGTATTCGGGGGATATATTCAGATATTCGCTGAGTATTTTGAAGAATAAGGAGGAGGCGGAAGACGCGGTGCAGGAAGTGTTCGTTAAGTACGCGGAAACCGAAAGCACATTTAAGGGCGACTGCAGCTACAAAACCTGGCTTCTTGTAATCGCAAGAAATTACTGCTTCAACAGAATAAAAAGTAAAGGCCACAAGAACAGCAGAATGGACGATGCGGTCTTTGAAGAAGGCGTAAATCCCAATTACGATACACTGATATCGCTGCGCGACGCTATGCTTGCGCTGCCGGTGGATTACAGCGAGCTTATTTATCTGAAAGAGTACGAGGGCTTTTCGTACAAGGAGATTGCCGAAATTACCAAACTGAGTCCGGAGAACGTCAAGATAAAACTTTTCCGGGCGAGGCAGGAATTAAGAAGAATTTTGAAAGGTGATTTGTAAGATGAAACATTACGAGCTGGAGATAAGTCAATTTGTAGATAACGAGCTGCCGGAGCACGGGCGGAAAGAGCTTTTCGTTCATCTGGCGGAATGCGAGGAATGCGGAAGGGTATTGGCGGATTATATGGAGATGAAGAGCGGCTCGAGATCGTTTTATGAAAATATGGAGTATGAACCTGAGCATCCCGTAAATCTTCCTGTCTTGCCGCAGAGGACAAAGGAACGGAATATTTATCAGGCGATGTTTTACTTTGCCGCAGCGGCGTCGGTTGTATTAGGACTAATGTTTTTTATGCAGCAGTCGAGTACAAATACGATTACACAAAAGTATAAAATGCTTAAGACCGAATACGGCAAACTCGATTTTAATTATAATCAAGCTATAAAGGAAGTAAAGACCGCCGAAGAAAATTATGCGCCTCAGAATATTCCTAACGATATAAAAAGGGGTAAAGAGAAATCTAAGAAAGCACAGGCAGCTGGCCGAATGGCATATAAGAACACAAGACAAAATACAACGGACCTTACGGCAGAAAATAAGGATTATATGGGAAATCGGCCGCAGCTGATCCGCGTAGTAAAAGTAACGCAGAGCGATTATCTCACACCGCAAATTGTAGGTAATTAAAGTGAAATCAGTAATTGTATATATTAAAGATGCGATGGAGTATTGGAATAATGGAATGATGGAATCCGCTTATCAATCCATTACTCCGATATTCCATTACTTCAAAGTTAGGCCTTTACGGAGCGTAAAATTTTTCCTTCTCCTGATTTTAATTGCTTTTAGTAACGCGTATGCGCAGTTCGATAATTATCATCTTGATTTTAAAGCTGTTGTAAAATCCGGTGACGGCGTACAAAAACTCGTTCTGTTCAATCGAGGAAACATTGACGATGTAATCGACGGTTATGTGTTAATATCGAGGGGGACTCATGATATGGAAGGCCGTATTAAGAAAGGCGGATTTAATTTTCTCGATCCGAAGATTTTTGAAGTGGGTCTCCCGAGTCTAAGAAGAACGTGGGTAAAGAATAATTTCCCCGTGAAAAATATAGAGGTGATGACTAACGGGGTTGATGTTGAGAAGGTCTACTCATTTGAAGTGACGCCCGAGATATTAAATATTAAAAGCGATTCCATTAGCTTTTATATAAAGGGAGTTTTTTACGATCTTACAAAACAGACCGATAAGTACAGCGAGTATAACCTGAACTACAACATAAATCTAACGTACAAACTTTTTACGGTTCCGTATAACAAATCTGTACGGCTTGATTTCTTCTGCGAACAATTTAATGATTACAGCTTCTCGGTAAAGTTTAATAAAATCGACAAGGACGATGAATATTTATCGATACAAAATAACCGGCCTCTGTTTGAAGGTATTGAGCAATCGGCTTCCGAATCATCTCTGCCGCCTAATGTTCGAATTGAATTCGGAACGGAATATATAAGAGCCGATGTAAACAAACCTGCCGATCTTATAACTTTACTGCATTCTGATTACCTGCTTACGGTTCAGCAGCATTCTCTTGTACCCGTTAATGCATTAGACGATAGACAGTTCGGCGATAAAACCGATCTGCCGGTTGATATTTATTATACCGATCTTTCATTTCCGTTTAAGCTCTATAATAAGGAAAAAGCCGAGCTGTATAAGAATTATAAAACTAAAAGCGAGATATTCAAATCGAACTATAATATTGTTATTGTGCCGATATCATTGAATGCCGATACAATTACCGCAGATGTATTATTAAACTATACAAAGATAAATTTGAACGATAATATCCCGAGATGGACTCCTATAAGGAAGCGCGTGAAATTAATTCGAGGATTTCCGGTGGCAATAAATCTTCCCAAAGAGAACTGGAGCGCCAGTTTTACAAGAGACAGGGAGAAGTACAGCATTTACGGCTATTCAGATTTTGAGCAGTACGTCAACGAGTATTTAGTTGTTTCGTTCGATTCAATAAAACAAACGGACGGGGAATAAAAATGAAAAAATTATTAATTATAATTTTCATGGCGGTTTCAGTTATCTATGCGCAGGAAAACGGCAAGGGCAGAATCAGTCTTATTTTTAACGGCGAGAAGATAGAACTCCCGATTAAGTCTGTAACGGTGAGAAAAGAGAACAACATAATAGTCAGCGTCAGAGCCGATTATCAGGACCGCACCAAACGGCAGAATGTAGAACTTGATATAGGTCTTAAAGAATTGGCTGCCGGGCATAATGCCGAAACCCTTGAAGGGACCAGATTTAATATTTCAACAAGAAATATCCATGAATCGACAGGGAAGGATCTGTCGATCAATTTCGGCAGTTCTAATAAAGAAGCCGCTTACTACAGAAATTTCAAGAAAGGCGAGCAGATAAGCTGGGAAGTGAATTCGGTTTCGATGAGGCTCAATGTATCGCAAATAGTTTTTACCGGCGGCGATCTGATAATCAGCGGCGAATTCAGCGGGACTTTCAAATCAACGCTGGCTCAGGATAGGGAAATCTCGGAAATAAAAGACGGCAAATTTAAGATCATAATTTGAGCTTATAAACAGGAAATTAAAATGAAAAAGTTGTTATTAATAATTTTTCTTACAGCATCCGTTCTGTTTGCGCAGGATAATAATAAAGGCCGGATAAGCTTCGTCTTTAACGGCGAGAAAATAGATCTGGCGTTTACAAGCATACTGCTGCAATGCAGCGATAAAATACTTATTAGCGCCAGGGCAGAACATAACGACAGCAATGTGCAGCAAATGGTGGCTCTGGAAATAGGATTTAAGAAATTGGCTTCCGGAGACAGCGCTCTTGCCAGACCGATAATAATAGATATTAATTTAAGGAATAACGTAAACCGCACCGGAAAATACTTATCCATTCGTTACGATAAAAACGGGCTTGAAGGCGGTAAGGAAGAAAACGGAGCGGCCACTTACGGCGCATTTAATAACGGAGAGAAGGTCAGCTGGAATATAAATTCCCTGCACTTGATGATTGGTACGACTTCGGTTACGTATTCAGGCAAGGAGCTAAAAATAACCGGAAGTTTCAGCGGTACATTCGGCTCTACTATAGCTCCTAAAGGTCAGATAGCTGAGATAAAAGACGGCAAGTTCGAAATAATAATTTGATTCCGTTTATGTCCTTAGAGATTTGGGAAGTCACATTTCTACATAAAAGTTTAGTGTACTTTATTGTACTAATAATAAATTTTATCCGATCCGTGCAAATCAGTTTAACCTGCCTGCGGCAGGCAGGTCCGCGTTATCCGTGGTCCATTGTGTTTCATCTAATAGGAAAATGATCATGCCTAAATATTTCATCGGTACTGCCGGCTGGTCTTACAAGGACTGGGTGCCGGCGTTTTATCCCAAGCCGCAGTCTGGCGGATTCGACTGGCTTCAGTTTTACGCGCACTACTTCAACTGCGTAGAAGTGAACTCAAGCTACTACGCATATATAAGTCCGAAAGTAGTGCAGGGCTGGGTGAACAAAGTAATCGATTCGGAAGACTTTGTTTTTACCGTAAAACTTCACCAGGATTTTACTCACAAAAGAAATTTCGATCAGGCGAAGACGAGAGCCGTCTGTTACAACCTGGATATACTTGTGCGTGCGGAAAGGCTGGGCGGACTTCTGATCCAGTTCCCGTACTCTTTCCCGTTCAGCGGTGCGGCGGCGGAATATCTAGTGAAACTGAGCGAGCTGTTCCGGCAGTACAGTCTTTTTGTTGAAGTG
>JBJKTB010000240.1:0-8818 GCA_046703345.1 Ignavibacteriaceae bacterium | reverse complement strand
TTATAGTAAAATTATCATATCCGTTGTTTTAGCAAGCCGGTCTTGATCGATATTGGCATTTTAAGTTAAATTCACAATTATTATTTTGTCACTAAATTCAAACAAAGGAAAAGGAAGAAAATGTCTGCTGCAGAGATCGAGTTTGAAATAGATTTTGAAAGCGAGATTAGAAAACTTAAAAAAGAGATGAATGCAGTTATACTGGCTCATTATTACCAGGAATCCGAAATTCAGGATCTGGCGGATTTCGTGGGAGACAGCCTTGAACTGGCCAGGCACGCCAAATCAACAAACGCCGACGTAATTGTATTTGCCGGCGTTCATTTTATGGCGGAGACGGCAAAGATACTTAATCCTAATAAGCTCGTTCTTCTTCCGGATCTCGATGCGGGATGTTCGCTGGCCGACAGCTGTCCCGCTCCTCTGTTTAAAGCTTTCAGGCAAAAGCATCCGGATCATGTAGCAATTACTTATATCAATTGTACGGCTTCCGTAAAAGCGTTAAGTGATATTATATGCACTTCGAGCAACGCGGAGAAGATTATTAATCAGATCCCCAAAGATAAACCGATACTATTTTCGCCTGACAGAAATCTCGGCAAATATTTAAGCAAGAAAACAGGTCGGGATATGCTGCTGTGGGACGGCACGTGTGTGGTTCATGAAACTTTCAGCGAGAGAAAGATTATCGAGCTGCAGGTTCAAAATCCCCAGGCAAAATTAATAGCTCACCCCGAATGCGAAGACGCGGTTTTGAACCGCGCTGATTTTGTCGGATCCACCAGTAAACTTCTAAAGTTCGTTCAGGAAGATGATGGAAGTTCATACATCGTGGCAACCGAGTCCGGTATTTTACACCAGATGAAGAAAGCTGTACCGCATAAAAATCTGATTGCCGCGCCGCCGGAAAAAAGCTGCAGCTGCAACGAGTGCCCTTATATGAGACTGAACACTTTAGAGAAACTGTATCTTTGCATGAAGGATAGAGAACCGCAAATCATTATGGATGACGAGGTAATCACCAAAGCGCTCAAGCCCATTGAGAGAATGCTTGAGATGAGCTAAACTACTTTCTTCAATAGAATTTTGAAAGTTGTACCTTCGCCGGGCACGGAGCTCTTTACGAATATTTTCCCTTGATGATAAGTTTCAATGATCCGTTTTGACAGACTTAATCCCAAGCCCCAGCCGCGTCTTTTTGTACTGTAGCCCGGCCGGAAAACATCTTTTCTTCTTTTCATCAATATACCCTTGCCTGTGTCTGAAACTTCAATTTCTGCGTACTTGTGAGACGACAAAACAGTGATCTTAATCTTGCCGGTTTTTTGGTCTATAGCGTCAAGAGCGTTCTTAACAAGATTTTCTATCACCCACTCGAACAGCTCCGAATTAAGCTCTGCCGCCGCTTCCTGATCTCCGTCTATTGTAAGCTCCACGCTCTTGCCTGTTTGAGGAAGCCGCCTCTGAAAATAATCAACAACTTTCTTTATTTCCTCATATACTATCTTCGGCTTCAGCTCCGGAGTCGCGCCGATTTTAGAGAATCTGTATGTAATCTTATTAAGTTTTTCAACATCGTCACTTATTTCCTCCGCGATGTCCATCACTTTATCTTTATCCTTGTAGCTTAGCTTCAGCATTTCCAGCCATCCCATCAAACTTGAAAGCGGCGTGCCGAACTGGTGGGCGGTCTCCTTAGCCATTCCTACCCAGATGTTGCTCTGCTCGCTGCGTTTAATGCTGCTGAATCCGATGTATCCGAGTATAATGAAAAGGCCCGCTATAAGAATCTGAACGTAAGGATAGTACTTCAGCTGGTCTATAAGCGCAGAGTCGCCGTAATGAATTTTTTGAAGAATAAGGGAATCCCTGTAAGTAACCGCAATCGGTTTATGATCCGCATCCATCTCCTTCATCTTTTGCCGGAAGAACTGCTCCAGCTCGGCTTTACTTAGAGATGTATCGTAAGGAATATTTCTCACGTCCTTTATATTTGCTTTATCCTCGATGGAAATTTGATTTTTCGGACCGCTGTTTATAAGAGGGAAGTCGATCGGCTTTAAAATATTTTCGAAGAGGAAAGTGATGTCTGTATTTGTTCCCGTGGTGTTTGCGGCGTATTCGATTCCCTTTGCGTAAAGCTGAACTATCTGCCTTTCCTTATTCTGAAGTTTCTCGATGAGGCTTTGAGTGTAGAACAATGTACCGCCGGCAATTAATATAGCGATGAACAGCAGCGCTATTTTCAGATTAAGCGAAGCCGGGCCGCCCGACATTTTCATTGCTTTGATTCCTAGTTTTGTTTGTACGAAGTAAAAATTTTATGCGATATTTTTACTCCGTATAAAATGTTTGCTGGCGTTTAGGACCCACCGAAACTATTTTGATTTTTATCCCCGATTTCTGCGAAATGAATTTCAGATAATCTTTTGTGTTTTGAGGGAGTTCTGCATATGACGTACAGCCCGATATGTCCTCGTTCCATCCGGGAAGAGTTTCGTATACCGGTTTTACCGACGAAAGTCTCTCTACATCAGTCGGAAAAGACTTCAATGCTTTGCCGTTAAGCTCGTAACCAACGCAGACTTTTATTTCGTCGAAACTGCCTAGAACGTCTAGTTTTGTAACCGCGACAGAATCTATTCCGTTTATCATTGCCGAGTAGCCTACCAGCGATGCATCGAACCACCCGCATCTTCTAGGCCGGCCGGTTGTTGCTCCGTATTCTGCTCCGATCTTACGCAGCTTCTCTCCTTCATCGTCGGTTAACTCGGTAGGGAAGGGGCCGTATCCTACTCTTGTTGTGTATGCTTTAACTATGCCTACCACCGAATCAATTTTTGTAGGCGGAATGCCGGTTCCCGTACAGGCACCGCCGGAAGTGGGGCTTGATGATGTAACGTATGGATAAGTTCCGTGATCAACATCCAGCAGCGCACCCTGCGCGCCTTCGAGAAGAATAGATTTGCCTTCGGCTATTGCGCCGTTAAGAAAAGCGGGTACGTCTTTAACGTATTTATCAATCGCTTTATCGAACTCAACATATTGTTTTATAATTGCCTCAACATCAAGCTCTTCGCGGTCGTATATCTTTTTAAGAAGATTATTTTTCTCTTTAAGATTTTCGCGTATCTTTTCCTCAAGTACTTTTCTGTTGAGAAGATCGACTATTTTAATTCCTTTGCGGGCGTACTTGTCTATGTAGCATGGCCCGATGCCGCGTCCCGTCGTTCCTATTTTGTTCTCACCGCTTTCGGAAATTGTATCAAGCAGTTTATGGTAAGGCATAATTAAGTGAGCGTTATGACTGATAAAAAGTCTGCCGTCGACTTTTATGTTGTTTTTCTCAAGCAGCGCTATCTCTTCAAGCAGAGCGGTAGGATCTATAACCACACCGTTGCCGATTACGCAGATCACGTTCTCCCTCAAAATTCCGGAAGGAATTAAATGGAGGATATACTGCTTGTCGCCAATCGCCACTGTATGGCCTGCATTAGCGCCGCCCTGATATCTTGTTACTATCTCGTATTTCTCGCTGAGGATATCAACTATTTTGCCTTTCCCCTCGTCACCCCACTGGCTGCCGACTAAAACTGTTACGCTCATTACTTCTTCCTAAAGGATTATATAAGTCTTAAATTAATGGTTAAACAAAATAAAAACTCCGAATCCTTAAACCCGGAGTTTTTGTTTCAAAGAAAAATATGAATTAGAACTTAATTGCCGAAGCTCTTTACTGCTTCTTCAACGGTTTCAAAAGATTCAAAAATCTGTACAAGTTTTGTAATGATAAGAAGGCTCTGGATTTTTTCTGTGGTACCGGCAAGTTTAAGAAATCCTTCGCCTTTTTTCATTGTAGTTAAACCGCCGATTAGCATGCCAAGACCGGAGCTATTCATAAATTTAACTTCTGATAGATCAATTACTATGTTCTTTTTCCCCTCATCGAGCAGTTTGTGAAGGGTTTCGTTGAAATCCTTTGTGTCATCGCCGCCCATGACGTTTCCTTTCAACTCGATAACAACGGCATTGTACTGTTCTTGGGTTTTTAGTTTCATGAATAACTCCTAAAATTATGGTGTCAATTTAATCAGATAGCCTTATTTATGCAAGTTAAAGACGCTGCTAAAGTAGTATATTTCAACAGAAAAGTACTAATCTAGATCAGGTTTTTTGTCAAAAAAAATTTTTATCTTAGGGAACAAACATTGTTAGGGTGCGTCTAAAAATATGAAATTCACAAAAAAGAAAAAAGAGTTGCAGTATCCTCAGATTTTAAATTTAGATGACGATTTTTCGCTGATTAAAAGGTTTATCGAGGGAGACGAGTCAACCTTCAACACACTTGTTCAGCGGCACAAGGAAAAAGTCCGCAACATTGTCTATCTCACCCTCGGAAACCACGATGTAGTTGACGACATAGCTCAGGAAGTATTTCTTACAGTATACAGAAATTTGAATAATTTCAGGTTCGAGTCGCAGTTTACCACATGGCTTTACAGAATTACGGTTAACAAATGCAAGGATCATTTGAGAAAGGTTAAAATTAGAAGCATTTTTTCGCCGCTTAAAGATAACGAAGAGGAGCCGGAATACACTCCTTCTCCCGAAAGCCGGGATACCGCAGAAATTGTTCAGAAAGCCATTGCCCAGCTTCCGGAAAAACTAAGGGTGCCGCTTCTTCTTAAAGACATAGAAGGTTTAAGCTATCAGGAGATTGCGGAAACAGTACAGTGCGAAATAGGAACCGTAAAGTCACGTATTTTCAGGGCTCGCGAAGGTTTGAGAACCATACTCAAACCATATGAGCAGGAGTTAATGTCATGAAAAATTTATACAAAAAGTATGAACAGCTCTCGGCATATCTAGATAATGAGCTTTCCGAAGCAGAGCGAAGAAAAATTGAGGAAGAATTAAAATTCTCTAAAGAGCTCCAGAATGAATTGAATGAACTGAAGCGGATGAAACGGCTTACGGTTCAATCGGTTAAATCAGTCCCGGAAAATCCTTTTTTTGATACTAGGCTTGCCGCTACAATGAGAACCGGCGGGGCTCGGCGCGGATTCTTCAAAAGGTTTTCGCCTGTGTTCGGTGTGATCGCCCTCAGCGCAATCTTAATGGTTGTACTTAAGTATAATCCGCAAATAATCAACAGGACTTTAGAGCAGCAGAAATCTAATATAGCGGATTTCTACAAACAGAACTTAAAACCTCTGCTGTACGCTGCAAACCTCAGCAACGAAGATATGTTTAACTTCGCTTTTTATCATCGTCTGCCGCTCGATAATCAGAAACGCCAGTATCTTCAGCTCGGTTCGGATCCGACGGGGCATCAGTTCTTTGAAATTAAAAGCGCCGCTGCTGACAACGGACAGAACAATCTAGCAAAGTTTGTAAGCGGACTTTCTCTGAATAAAAAACAAAAACTGCAGATGGATTCGATCCTGGCTTCCTACGCCGATGACCTGCAGTCGCAGGTGCTGGTTAACGAGAAAAATACGGTTGCTATAAACCCAAATATCTGGAACTATAATAAAGCTCTTGCCGCCGATTTGATTGCCTTTGCCGCCAGAGCTAATAAGCGGGAATTTGAAAAAGTCGTACCGCCGGGCTTCAACCGGTATTATACTGCGGGCTCGGTTGAGCGCATGGTTAATCAGGTTAAATCAACCGATAACAACAGATATATATTCTTTACTCCAGATTCTATCTTCTCCGAATCTTTTGTGTTTGATAAGGACAAGTACAGGAAAGACATTAAGCGGATGAAGGATTACATGAGGAAAAACGTGGAGGACATGGAACTATCGCAGCAGGAAATGAAGCAAAATCTAGTGGATATGAACCGGGCTTTGAGCGGATTCGGCGTTACGGTACATCTCGACAGCAACATAACCAGGCTTAGAAGAGATTCTTCATGGAACTCTAATTTTAAGGTTTACTTTAACGGCAACGACTGCAGAGTTCACCTAGAGCACTTCGCGGTTCCGCAGATCTCAATCCCTAATATTGAAGTTATAACGGCAAATGTCGATTCGCTGACTGACTTATTTAGAAATTATGCTTTCAATTTTCCCAAGCTCAGCAAGAGGAAAAATTTCAACTATAAATATTTTTATCATGATTCCAGCAAGGGTTTTAATTATACGATGAAAGCCTTTGCGTTCGATTCAACTTTCAAATTCGGCAACTCGAAAATTGACTCGATGTATTCGGATCATCTGAAACGATTTAAATTTAACGCTAATCCGGATTCGATGGCCGCCATGGTCAAATCATTCTTCGGCGATTCCGCGAGGGTTAACAGGCAGTATCAGCTTCAGGATCAGCTGAAAGAATTTCAGAAAGAAATGGAGAAGTTCAGGCAGGAAATGGAGAAGCTTCAGAAAGAGCTTCAGATGAATCAACCGAAACAGGGGCAGAAAAAATCAATCGAAATATAACTCCGTTTTTAACGCAGATAGGCTTTCCGGCCGAATGCCTGGAAGCCTTTGTATTTTTAACTATTACGAGAATGTGACGGATTTTACCTCATCACTTTTAACCGCTCGGCTATCCTAATTTTTATCCGTTTATCCCTCTTTTCTTTACAAATATCAAATTTTGACGTAATTTGCTCATAATGCGAAGCGACTTCTTTAATAAATATGAGTTATATAAAAAGTTTTGTTGATTATAAGTCATTGTTTTATAATCTAAAAATCGTTTCGCAGGGAAAATAAATTATGAGATTTGACACGACTAATCTTAAGGGAAATATGAAGCTGCGGCTGCTCTTGGGTGCTTCTATTTTGTTGTTCCTTTTTAAGATTTTAGTTTACAATTCGTCTTCTGTCTTGTCCGTCGTCTTCAATGAGATCTTTACGTTCTTTGCAGCAGGCGCGATGATAATATATTTTCTCGATTCCGTTCATTCAAAAAGGATTAGTCCGCTTGCGCTGGTAATGAACGTCGGAATTCTAAATGCCGTTATTTTTCTTCTTTTCACTTTCTCAGATTCAATTTTAAGCGGAATTTTAAATACTGCCGGCGGAGTTCTGAAAAACGAAGGTCTTTTAACGCAAATAGTTTCCTTTATTTACGGCTTCATAATACTTATATCCGTTTCAATAATTTTTCTAGTTTTCAGGGAACTTTACTTCCTTAAAAAGCGGAAAGACGTCAGCGTATATTATAATACGATGATTGTCTTTTTTGTGCTGGCTTCGCTTTCCGCATTCTTAAAAAACTTCAGCGGCCTGGATTACATAAAAGATACTTTTTTTATCATCTCGATCTTGCTGGTAATATTTAATTCAATCAAAATAAGCTGGATTGCCTTCATAGTAAAAAAAGAAAAAGTTTCGCTGCTGGTACTTTCTGTTGTAATTGCCGTTCTCTTTACAGTTAACCTGGTAAACATGTCGCGCGCACAGATTCACAGCCAGCTTATCGATCAGTTTTCGCCGGCTCTAACGTCGTTCCTAAAAATAATTATGACGTACGGCGTAATATATTTCAGCATACTATTCTTCACTACACTTTTCCATATCCCGACGGCTGAAGCTTTCGACAGAAAAGCGCAGGAAGTTTCGTTCCTTAAATATTTCAGCAGTCTGATTACTGAATCTACGGACTTTAAAGAATTAAGTGAGGCGGTGACTGACATAGCAGTTAAGGTAAGCAATTCACATTCCGCGTGGATTGCCTGGAAAACAGACGGCGAGTTTAAGCCTATCGCAAACAGGAATATAGGTTATTACGATTCCACCGAGTTTACAAAATTTATAACTGAACAAATACTTAAAGAAGGAAAGGAAGATTATTTTTCAGTTAATCTTAACAAGCATAAAAACAAACCTTCTTTAAGCGAGCAGTTCTTCGGCGTAGCAGGCGCGCCGCTTAAAACGCGCAATGAAATCAGCGGCTATTTGATAACCGCCACCAAAACCGATTACGTGTACGATGATGAAGATAAAGACACTATTAATACGTTCTCCGATTACGCATCCGTTGCCTTCGATAACTCAAGGCTTCTGGAGGAATCAATAGAAAAAGAAAGAATGGAAAAAGAGCTGGATGTTGCCAGGGAAATCCAGCGGAAGATTCTGCCGTCTGAAAATCCCGCCAGGGAGAATTTAAACATCTCTTCGGTATTTATTCCGGCCTTTGAGGTTGGCGGCGACTACTACGATTTTTTCGAGATCAGCGATGATAAGCTGGGATTTGTAATCGCAGATGTTTCTGGCAAAGGTATTTCCGCCGCGTTCATAATGGCTGAAATCAAAGGTATTTTCGAATCGCTGGCAAAAACTATTTCCAATCCGAAAGATATCCTGATAAAAGCCAATGATATTCTGCAAAGAACCCTCGACAGAAAAAATTTTGTAAGCGCCGCATACGGTGTAATCGACTTTAAGGCGGAAATGCTTTCGGTCGCCAGGGCCGGTCACTGTCCTATTATGCTTGTAAGAGAAAATGCGGTGGAGAACATTCGTCCTTCCGGAATAGGTCTTGGGCTTAATTTTACTTCTCATTTTGCCGAAACACTAGAGGAGTTTAAAATCGATTTAGAAGAAAATGATCTGGTGGTTTTGTACACCGACGGTATAACGGAAGCTAAAAACCTTATGCTGGAAGATTTCGGCAGCCGAAAATTTGAGCAAATACTGCTGGAGAACTGCGATAAAGATGTTGAAGACATTTCTCGAATGGTTATAAGCGAGGTTACACAGTTTTCGCAAAATAACTCACAGCATGACGACATCACTTTAGTTATTTTAAAATGGAAACAAAAATTTATAAAACATGGAGTTGAAGAATGGCAGAATTTAGCACC
>JBJKTB010000239.1:0-10015 GCA_046703345.1 Ignavibacteriaceae bacterium | reverse complement strand
GCGCAAATATTAAAGAGGCTGGTCCGATTGAAGCGGAAAATTCTATAATTGCTTACGGCGTCGGACTCGATATGACTCTTAGAGATATTCAGGGCGAGCTTAAGAAGAAAGGTCATCCGTGGACCATAGCCAAAGGCTTCGATACTTCGGCAGTGTTGTCGGATTTTGTCTCGAAGGATGATTATAAACTAACGCTTGACGAAGAGATATCTCTTGAGATTAATGGTTCAATCCGCCAAAAAGAAAAACTTAACATGATGCTTTTCAATCCGGTTCGGATTATTGAATATATATCTTCACTGATGAGTCTGGAGGAAGGCGATTTGATATTTACCGGTACGCCCGCCGGAGTAAGCAAAGTTGAAAAGTGGGATAGGCTTCACGCCAGGATAGAAGGCGTTGCGGAACTTGAGTGTACTGTTGAATAGGAAAGTTTTTTGTTCTAAGCCGCTCTATCGGTTTAAGACGCTCAGAGCTTTTTTGATCAGTTCCTCAAGCGCGGCGTTCGGTTCCGCGGCAAGCAGTTCTCTTACCGCCTTCTCCGCGAATTTTGAGTTATAGCCCAAGGTAGTCAGCGCGGCAACTGCTTCGTTCTTTATGCTGAACGGAATTTCCTCTCCGTCTCCGCTTTGAACATGATCAATCTTCGAGCGCAATTCCAGCATAACTCTTTCCGCTGTTTTTCTGCCAATCCCCGGAACTGCGGTTATTCTTGAAATATCTGAAGTCTGAATCGCCTGTTTAAGATCGTCTATCATTATACCCGAGAGAATGCTTTGTGCGAGTTTCGGTCCTATTCCGTTTACTGAGATCAGCAGCTCGAACATTTCTTTTTCCGCTTCAGTAAAGAAGCCGAATAAAGTAATTGAGTCTTCCTTAACGCTCGTATAGATGAAGAGCGAAATCTCGTTTTTGTCGCTTATCTTTTCAAAGGTATTGATGGAAATGTTAACGGTATAACCGACGCCGTTTACATCAAGCAGAACCTTTGTCGGCTTTGCCGATATTATTTTTCCTCTTAAATATCCGATCATCTTTTATAATTTAGATTGTATAATGAAAAAATTTAATTTTTCAGTTCAGGCAATTTAATTATTTTTCAAAATTTAATATACTAAGAACATTTTCTTTCGGCATTATTCAATTATTCTTTCCGGAAACGCTTCGATAAACGATTTCCAGTTCTTCGATTTTTTTACGGGAGATTTTAATCTGAATGCATGGCAGAGCGCCACGGCAAGAGCGTCGCTCTCATCGAACTTCATTTCCTGTGCTTTAATTTTTAAGATAGTCTTTATCATGTAGCCGACCTGCTCTTTGGACGCGGCTCCGTTGCCTACTACCGACTTCTTAACTTCCCTCGGCGAGTATTCGCTCGTGGGAATTCCGTTGTGCACTGCGGCTAAAATAGATACACCGCGGGCGTAACCAATTTTCATCGCCGACTGCACGTTCTTTCCGTAAAATGCCGTTTCAATTGCAAACTCATCGGGTTTGTATTCATTCATCAGTTTGTTCAATTCATTGTAGATTATTTCCAGCTTCAGGGGGAGAGGTTTGGAAGAGGGAAGACTTAAGAAGCCGCTTGCGATTCTTATGAAGTTATTCCGGTCGTACTCAACCAGACCGTAGCCTGTGAATATTGTTCCGGGATCTACTCCGAGAATAATCATCGCGCCTTCCTCATTAATGACGAGCAGGGATTACGACTATCGCATCCCTGCTTTAAAGTATACAAATTACAATTTACTGTCTATACTTAAATTCAATCAGCTTATTCCGAAACTTGGCATCTTCGGATAAACCGGGCGTCAGTATGCATCTTAGCCTTCGTTTATATCTGCATTGCTGTAAACGTTCTGCACATCATCGCAGTCTTCCAGCGCCTCGATTAAGTTAACAACTTTCTCGGCGTCCTCGCCTGCAACGGAAATAAAATTCTGCGCAACCCATTGAAGCGATGCGTTTTCCATCGCAAGTCCTTTATCGCTTAACGCTTTTCTCACATTTTCAAAAGCGTCTATCGGCGCTTGGATCTCGAAAAATTCATCTTCGGTTTGAAGGTCCTCCGCACCAGCTTCGAGGATTATTTCCATAATTTCATCTTCGGTTTTGCCCTGCTTGGGAAGAGTGATGACGCCTTTCTTCGAAAACATCCACGCTACCGATCCGCTTTCACCCATGCTTCCGCCGCTTTTGCTGAAGAGATGCCTTACTTCCGCAACTGTTCTGTTTTTGTTGTCCGTAGCCACTTCAACAAGCACGGCGATGCCTCCGGGCGCATAGCCTTCGTACATCAGCTCGTGATACGTAACGCCTTCAAGTTCGCCTGTAGCTTTCTTGATTGCTCTTTCAATATTATCCTGGGGCATGTTTGAAGCTTTTGCGTTGTCTACCGCCAGCCTGAGACGCGGATTACCGTTCGGATCGCCGCCGCCTTCTCTGGCTGCAATTGTTATTTCCTTAATGATCTTGGTAAAAAGCTTTCCGCGCTTTGCATCGATTGCAGCCTTTTTCCTCTTTGTGGTTGCCCACTTGCTATGACCTGACATTAATATGACTCCTGATTATTTTCTTTTGTTTTAATATCTTTCAGCCTGAACTGCGGAAAAGTCCTGCCGTCTTTTGTTGTTTTGTCTATTGTAAATACAACGTCTATCGCGCAGCGGCTTCTCACTAAATCGAGATACTCTCCCATGTTGAAGCCGATGCAGTCGAAAACTTTTTCCGAGCCGTTTTGTTTTAAGCTTAATACCAGATGCGATGTGCCGACGATTCTAGGATTGTTTACTATCTCCACATTTTCCGAGAGGAAAACCGGGCGCATGTTTCCAGGTCCGAACGGAGAGAACTGATCTACGATCCTTAAAAACTTCGGAGTAATCTCAGAGAATTTCAGCACCGAGTCTATGTTTATTTCGGGAAGAAGATCTTCTTCGGATATCGACTGTTTTACAATCTGGTTGAACTTTGCTTTAAATTCTTCGATCTTATCCACTTCAACTGCCAGTCCCGCGGCAGCCTGATGCCCGCCGAAATGAATAAGCAGGTCTTCGCATTTTTTCAGCGCCTCATATATGTTGAAGTTTGAGATGCTCCTGGCCGATCCTTTTGCTACTCCGTCTACGGTAGTAAGCATTATTGTAGGACGATAATACCGCTCTACTAGTCGCGATGCTACAATTCCTATAACACCTGGATGCCATTTTTCCTGATGAAGAATTATTGCAACTTCTTCGCTTAAATCGAGCGAGTTCTCAACTATTTCGAGCGCGCTGTCGTAAGTGTCTTCGTCTATCTTCCGGCGCTGGTAGTTTTCCGATTCGAGAACCTGTGCGAGTTCGAGCGCGTAATCCTTATCGTTCGTAATTAGTAGTTCCACTGCCCGCTGAGCGTCGCCTAGTCTTCCTACCGCATTTATTCTGGGGGCGATTGTAAAGACCACTTGTCCCGATGTTAAATTTCCAGGGGAGATATTGCTGCTTTCAATAAGGGCCGCTATGCCCGGCCGAGGAGATATGTTTATTCCGTCCAGGCCTTCTTTAACGAGCACTCTGTTTTCATCAACCAGCGGAACTATATCGGCCGCTCCCGCCAGTGCGACAAGGTCGAGGTATTTCATCGGCAGTTCTCTTTTGCCGATTCTTTCCGACACGCCTTGAGCAAGCTTAAAAGCCACTCCTGCGCCCGATAAATATTTAAAAGGATAATTACACGCAGGCTTTAGAGGATCCAACACAGCAAGTGCGGGAGGCAGATCGTCCTTAGGCTGATGATGATCGCATATTATAACGTCTATTCCGAGCTCATTAGCATACTGTGTTTCCTCAACGGCCGTAATTCCGCAGTCAACCGAAATTAATAATGCGGTGCCTCTTGCGTGCACGTTGTCAATTCCGGATTTTGAAATTCCGTAACCTTCGGTCAGTCTTTGAGGAATGTAGAACTGTACGTTTGCCCCGAGTTCTTTTAGAAACATATAGAGCAAAGCAGTAGAACATGTGCCGTCGACGTCATAATCCCCGTAAATGCAGATGAGCTGGTTTTCAGTAAGCGCTTTAATAACTCTGTAAGTCGCTTCCTCCATCCCGTCCATAAGGAAAGGATCGTGAAGCGAATCTAAAGTAGGCCGGAAAAAATATTTCGCCTGGTTGAAATTTTTAATATTCCGGAGCACCAGCAGCCGCGCCAGTACGTCTGAAATATTTAATGAGTCAGCTAATGATTTTACAGTATAGTCGTCTTCAATTTCCCTAATTTTCCAACGCTTTTTTAACATAAATTTGCCCGATACTAAAAAGAACAAATAGTGAAGTTCAAGCCTGTAAGCCGAGTTTTGTAATCCCGATAAATCGGGACGG
This sequence comes from Ignavibacteriaceae bacterium, assembly GCA_046703345.1. Lineage (GTDB taxonomy): Bacteria > Bacteroidota > Ignavibacteria > Ignavibacteriales > Ignavibacteriaceae > FEN-1297. The sequence continues at coordinate 5,654 of JBJKTB010000239.1, read as the reverse complement.
CAATTATTTGTCTGGATCACGGATTACTCCGTGACTCAAGCGGTCTACCCGGAAATCATTCAAAGCGAACAACTTTGTTTCCGGTATAACCGGAAAAGATTCCCTGCTTGACCTTGCTTCGGGTGGGGTTTTCCTTGTCCCGCCTAAACGGGATCCCTTACGGGACCGGGAATGTCGCCATTCCCGCGGTAGGCTCTTACCCTGCCATTTCACCCTTACCCCGACAGCAGTCGGGGCGGTATATTTTCTGCGGCACTGTCCGTATTCCGATTATATCGGAACCCCGGGCGTTACCCGGCACCCTGTTCTGCGAAGTTCGGACTTTCCTCCGCACCGTTTTTACGATGCAGCAATTGCCCGGCCTGAACTTCTCTTTTATCCTTTAATTTTAAGCCCTGCGCAAGAATCTACGCACGACTTAATCCAATTACTTGTTTAGTTTAAATCGTAAATATTGAGATTGAAACAGTGAAAATTTATTAAACCAAATATAATAAATTACTTTTCGGAAAACAGCAGAAAAGATTTGTGAAGTTCTTTTAAGGACGGAATTATTTATCTACCAGGCTGTCGGGTCAGGATCATCGCTGCTTGGCGGCTGTATCCCTATCCCGCCTCGTACCGACTTTTAGTCGGTACAAGTGCCGTTCAATTACAGCAGGTATAGAGTTTTTTAAGCTTAAACGTCTACGGTATCGGCTATTTCCGTAGAAACCAGAATTCTCCCGCAGTACTCACAGAAGAAAAGCTTGTTGTTACGTCTTATTTCAAGCTGTCTCTGAGAAGGTACTATATTGTGGCAGCCGGAGCAGGCGGAGCGTTTAATTGTTGCTACTGCTTTGCCCTTTTTGGCCTTCCTTATCCTCATGTAAGCCGAATAATCGGGCTTTTTAGTAAGCGCCTCTATCTCTTTTCTCTTGGCTCTCAACTTCAGCTCTTCTTTCTCATTCGACTTTATAATTTCTTTAAGATCGGCTTCTTTAACTTTAAGCTCGTCCTTCAGCTCGGTAAGCTGGGGGCTGATCTCTTCTATTTCGTCGGATAATTTTTTGCTCAGATCCGCAAGAGCGTCGTTCTCAGTCTCAAGTTTGGTTATCTGTTCCTCGGTATGATCGATCTCTTTAGTAAGCGCGTCGTATTCTTTGTTGTTTCTTACCTGGTAGAGCTGGGCCTTGAATTTCTTCTGGTTCTCTTTAAGCTTCTCTATCTCTTCCTCGTTCGCTTCTCTTTTTTCGAGTGAAGATTTTTTCTCGTCTTCCTTTGTGGTGATATCATCCTTTATCCCGTTTATCTTCTCCTCAAGAGCGGCAACAGTGTTGGGAAGATCTCCGCGCAGTTCTTCAAGCTCGTCCAGCTGATCGTCAAGGTTTTGAAGCTCATACAATATTTTTAATCTGTCAAACAATTTTACTTTTCTCCTTAGTTATTATAAAAATTTATGGGATTTGTCGACCCATCGTATTTAAATATCTTTATGTTTGAGCTTTTACTTTCAGTAAAATCACTCAATCGTCTGTAAACTTCGTTAAGCGAAAAAATCTCCGTCTCATAATGTCCGGCATCGATTAAAAGCATTTCGCCGCTTGCATCGTGAAAAGTATGGTATTTGAGATCCGCCGTTATAAAAGCATCTGCGCCTGTCCTCATTGCGTCTCTCATTAAATCGCTTCCCGCACCGCCGCATACGGCAACACGCTTTACGCTTCCGCCTTTTCCCAGCGTATACCGGAAATTCTTGATCCCCAGTTTCTTCGAAACGTAACTTAAAAATTCGGCTTCCGGCATTTCCTCTTTCAAATCGCCTACCGCGCCCATGCCGTGATCGGAACTCTCGTTGTCGAGAGGATAAACATCATACGCAACTTCTTCATAGGGATGCGCTTTTTTTACTGCCGCAAGTACTTTGTTTAACTCCCAGCGGTTGATCAGAATTTCCAGCCTGATCTCGTCAACCTTTTCAAAATTTTCCTTCTCTCCAGAAGATGGTTTGGTATTGCCAGATCCGTAAAAGGTGCCTTCGCCTTTTGTTCTGAAGCTGCATCTGCTGTACTCACCGATCGCTCCTCCGCCTGCGTTAAATGCGGCTTCGGCAGCTTCCTCCGCATACTTTTCCGGTACGAATACACTAAGCTTGTATTTGTTTGAGTTCTGATTAACTAGGAACCTGATATTTTCCAATCCCAGTACTTTTGCAAGTTCAAAACTTACACCGTCACGGGTAAAATCCAGGTTGGTATGTGCGGAATAAAGAGTGATGTCGTTTTTAATTAATGTTTCTATCAAGCGGGAATTTTTATCGTCGGATGTATTTATCTTTTTTAGCGGAATAAACAGAAGAGGATGGTGACTGATGATAAGGTTGCATTTCTTCTTTATCGCATCGTCCAGAACAAGGTCGGTTAATTCAAGGCAGAGAATTATATTTGTTACATCTCTTTGTTCTGATCCCACTTGCAAACCGACATTGTCTTTTTGCCAGGCTATTTCTTTCGGAGCCCAGGTTTCTATATGTTTAATTATTTCCTTGCACGTCATATCAAAAAAAAATGCACTTCGGAGTTGAAGTGCATCTTTCTAAACTTTTAATCCCGCGATGAAGCAGACGAGGATAATATCTTAATAAAAATTGAATTTTCGATTTTTAAGACCATAATTTAAGTTAACTAATATACATGTTCATCTTTTAATTTACAAGAATCCAAACCTATAATATTAAAAAATAATCTAGCTGTATGTGATTTGGATTACCCTAATTTTGCATAATTATGTAGGCTCAGCCCAGTTTCCGTCTTCTTTGATTATTTCTATAAGCGTGTCTACCGCGCCGGCCGCCGGAATGTTTCTTTTCACAATGTCTTTACTTTTGTAAAGAGTAATTTTCCCTACTCCGGATCCAACATAACCGTAGTCGGCATCCGCCATCTCTCCCGGTCCGTTAACAATACATCCCATTATAGCAATCTTTACGCCTTTAAGATGCTCGGTTCTTCTGCGAATCATGTCCGTGGTTTCCTGCAGATCGAAAAGAGTTCTGCCGCAGGAAGGGCAGGCAATATACTCGGTTTTTGAAATCCTCACGCGCGCGGCCTGAAGAATTCCGAAAAGTATGCGGTTAATAATTTGTCGTGAAGATTCACGCATCTTTACAAAGCTCGTAGTTCTAACCGAATCGGATTTATCCGGCTTTTCTTCACCGATGAGTTTTATCTTATCCGTTTTTACCCATACACCGTCTCCGAATCCGTCAATTAAAAGGGCGCCTAAATCGGTAGCAGCAAATAATCTAAGCTGATCAAGATCCAGGTTCTCATATCTTCTTTTTATGATGACCGGATTTTCTGTCTTGTTTAATATAAGATCGATAAATGCTCTTCTCTGTTCGGGCATTCCGTGTTCGTTCGAGGTTTCAAGAACAATTACTGCTGTGCTTTCTTCTTTCAGCCTGTTTAAAACTTCAGTTGTTAAATCACTTAATTCAAGACTTACAAAATTAATTTGTCCAGATTTTTCGCCCGGCGATAAAAATTCACGCGGATTCATCAGAGGAAAATTATCTGTGCGGTTTTTCAGGTCGAGCCATGACTTATAATCATAAACAGGTTTTAATCCGCTGGGCAAATCAAACTTGGGATTCCGGCTGCCGAGATAAATAAAGTCGGGTGCCGTATCGCTCATGCTCCATTTATCGGTTGCAGAATCATAAAGATAGCCTATTTCCGAAATATCCTTTGGGTCGTTCAAGCCGATATCGCCGAAGTCGGCAAACACCGCCGGCACGTTATGCGCTCCCAGGCCGCCGCGCTCGAACGTGTGCCGTCTCGTATAATTAAGCGGATCAAACGGAATTTCTTCAACCGGCTTGATGTGCTTATGCCCCGGCCTGGTTTTATATCTGTCAACCAAAGCGATTGCAACAGGAGCTTCGAATTCAGGATCTTCCGTTAAGGAAACTCTCACCGTGTCGCCGATTCCGTCTTCAAGAAGAGAGCCTATTCCGAGAGCCGATTTTATTCGTCCGTCCTCGCCGCCGCCGGCTTCGGTAACTCCAAGATGAAGAGGATATTTCATCCCCTCGTCTTCCATCTTCTGAATAAGAAGACGGTAAGCTTGTACCATCACCTGAGGATTGCTTGATTTCATAGAGAGAGTAATTGAGTAATAATTCAGCTCTTCGCATATTCTGACGAATTCAAGAGCTGATTCCACCATGCCGAGCGGAGTATCACCGTAGCGGCTCATAATGCGGTCGGAAAGCGATCCGTGGTTGGTGGCGATGCGCATCGCGGTTCCGTACTCTTGGCATATTTTTACAAGCGGAGTAAACTTTTGCCTTATTCTCTCAAGCTCGGAATCGTAGGTTGAATCTGTGTACTCGATTGTCTCAAACTTTTTTCTATCGGCATAGTTTCCGGGATTAACGCGCACCTTCTCCACGATTCTGGCGGCGATTTCGGCGGCGTTCGGAGTAAAGTGGATATCGGCTATAAGCGGAACATTGTATCCGCGGCTCTTCAATTCCTTTTTTATATTCTCAAGATTTTGCGCTTCAAGTTTACTGGGAGCGGTTATCCTAACATACTCGCAGCCTGCGTCAACCATCCTTATCGTCTGTTCTACTGTTGCGATTGTGTCCATCGTGTCGGTCGTAGTCATCGACTGGATTCTTATGGGATTGTCGCCTCCGAGAGGTATGTCGCCTATATAAACTTCTCTGGTTTTATAGCGCGAGTAAGAAGTTAAACTGTTGCAATAGCTTCTGAATTTATTTATTGTTTCCTGCATATGCGTAATCTTTATTTTGATCTCTCCCCTGGATTAATTAATAGGGGAGGAAATTTTGTTTATAACCGAATGAATAAAAGTTTCGGCAAAAGCCAAGCTTGAAATCGGGCTATCCGCCGTTATTATATTATTAGAAATTACAACCGGATTATCCGATAATTCAACACCTGCATTCAAGAGCTCTTTTTTATCATCAACAAAACAGGTAGCTTTTGAGTTCCGCAGAATACCGCTTCTTGCGAGTATCACAGGCGCGCTGCAAACGGCGCCGATTATTTTTCCTGATTTATAAAAGTCTGCCGCAATATTTTGAAGCCCGGTATGATCCCAGTAATTTCTTGCGCCTCCGCCTCCTAAGAGTATAAATCCGGCGAAGTTTGCCGCATGCGCATTGTAAAAACTTACATCAGGTTTAACCTTTATTCCCGAATCGCCGGTACAAAGAGAAACGGTATCGGAAAGTATGAATACTTTCAAACCGGCTTTTTCAACGGTCATCCGTACGGTTAAATATTCCGTTTCGTTAAAATGCGAAGCGGGAAGGAAAAATAAAATACTTTTTTTGTTCACTCTACGGAATTCCGCATAAATTATTCATCCAAATATAAGAATAGTAGATTACGGATGGAAGCCGTAAAATTAAGGTTCATCATCCTCCCTGGAATACGGGTACATGTTGAATAGAGAATCTTGAAGAGAAGACGGCTTCATCTGGGTTTTATTATATTCGTACCAGAGTTCATCAGCCGTGTTACCGAGCGAATAATAAAAAGGTCTTGCTTTAAGGAACTGTACGTTTCTAATATTGTAAAGCTGTATTGCCTGCCGGCACATAGCGCAGGGTTCTATTGTAGAGATGATTTTAAGCGAGT
>JBJKTB010000238.1:0-7183 GCA_046703345.1 Ignavibacteriaceae bacterium | reverse complement strand
AAGACAACCGCGGTAATGCGGCCGAGCGCTGCGTACAATAAAATAATTGATGAGATGTAGTTAACTTATTTCATCAGTTATATTTTTTTTAATAGCGGATAGTGAATAACTCTCTATCCGCTTTTTTTTGCTTTAAACTATCGGGACATCAAATTTTTAAAATCCGCTTGAATTATTGAAAAAAAACAATATATTCGTGTATATTTTCTCAACAGTTAAGTATTCAGGTGGATATAAGGCGATTAGAGGAGAAAAGGGAAGAATTGGCTTCTCATCTCGCCGGGGGTTATTCTCCGCGTATTAAATTATTTTCTATTACAGGGTTCATAGCAGAACTATCCGAATCAGGGGATAATAATCTCATTGAAGCATACCTTGCGGAATTCGTTGATGAATATCTTTATTTATTAAAGATATACGAACCTACAGGCCTGCCTCCCTCAGTTACAGACGAAATCATGTTAGCTTTAAACAATTTCATACATTCCGGAATATCCTGGGATCATATTGAGGCGTTTAAAGCTGTGAAAGAAAATCTTGCATTAAAGCTAGCCGAATTGAAAAACTCTCTTCTAAAGGGGGAGAGGGCGATTAGAGAACGGCTTTATTTCCCTGTGCTTGAATACAATTCGGATCAGCACGGCGAGACAGGCTTTCTCGAATTTTTAGATATAAAAATTTATAAAAGTAAAAACGGCGCTGAAGATAAATTTTTAATAGTTCCTAGCGGAGAGAAGATAGAAAAAAGGCTCGATGATCAGATTCGCGATGCGTGGGCGGCTGCCTTAAATTTTGTAAGAGGCAAATCATTAAAGACCGAAACGCATCATGAAGTAGTAATTAGTTTTGATAAGAAGTACGGCGAGTATGTAGGCAGCTCCTTAGGTCTGGTACTCACGATAGGTTTTATAGAAGAACTTTTAAGTTATTACCGGGCAAGGGAAGTAGTTAAGATAAAATCCGGTACAGCGATTACGGGCGGAGTGGACGCCGACGGGAAAGTACAGCCTTTACCCAGCAGCAGCGTAATCACAAAGACGGAAGTCGCGTTTTACTCAACCGTTAATTATCTTGCTGTGCCGAAAGATAATGACAGCACCGCAGCCGAGAAATTGAGTGAACTTAATAAGGCGTATCCGCAGAGGAGATTAAAGATAATAGGGATAGAATCTATCGCAGATCTTCTGGACAGGCGTAACCTTGTAGAAATAAATAAAATAAGCGCCGCCAAGTATGTTTCAAAAAAGTTATACAAACAAAAATATCATTACATAGTAATATTAATTTTATTAGCCGCGGTAGGGTTCTTCTTCGCGAAAAATTTTAATAATGATCCGGCTTCGTTAGAATTTGAAAACCATATACTTACCGTTAAAAATAAATACGGCAATACTTTATGGAGCACCCATATTGATTATCCTGATTATCCGCCAAATATCGAACAGCGAAATAATAGAACAGCGAGACTTTTTGACATAAATAATGACGGCCGGAAAGAAGTAATATTGACAGAAGAATCTTTAAACGAACTGCAAAACAAGCAGGATCTTGGGAGAGTAGCTTGCTTCGACTACAAGCATAAACTTTTATGGCAGTATGTTTTTCACGATACAATATCGACGAGAATTGAGAAATTTACGCCCTTTTACGGCTTAAAAATTTTTGATATAAACGATAAAATAAAAGATCCTCAGCTGCTTCTAGTGGGGCAGCAAAAAGATTTTTATCCTAGTCCTTTAATAAAGCTGAGGCTTCGCGACGGGAAACAGGTAGGAAAAATATTCTGGCACCCGGGCGGAGGAAGCGGGGGATTCATTAAAGATCTAAGAGGAGACGGAAGACAGGAAGTTGTGGCTACGGCAATTTCAAACGGACTTGAGCGGTGCGTATTTTACAGTATAGATTACGATAAACTAACCGGAACAGCGCCTACAACGGCAGACTACACTTTTTATAACAGGAAGACAGCCGATTTTAACTGTTACACTATTCTACCTAAGACTGACCTGAATGCATATTTTCATGAAAGATTTAATCTATTGGGAAATCAGCCGTTACTTACTTATGACGGATTGATATACTTTAGTTTAACCGCTGAAAATTTGGGAGGGGATAATTCGCCCGCTATCGGATATGAATTCGATAAAAATTACAATTTGAAGCAAATAATAATAGGCGATAAATTCAGGGTAATGCGGGATTCACTTGTAGCCGAAGGTAAGATAAAAGGGCCGTACACGGAAACTCCCGCGTACCATAAATATCTGAGGGATCAGATAAAGTACTGGAACGGAAGGAGTTTTGTCGGTATAACGGAATATGAAAAAACAAAAGAGCTTCATAAATGATCGATAAAGAAGCCGCTGCAGTTTTTCGCAGTTTTATAGAAGGAAACGAAGACGCGCTTCTCGTTAAAAAGCTATACAGTTACTGCATAAAAATAGCCGAAGCATCCGTATGGGCAAAATACGGGAAGGCGGGAAACGATCTCCGCAGGATGGGAATTACGTGCGAAGATTTAGCGCATGACGCGGTATCGCCTCTATTTCTTAAAAATACTTCGGGTATAACGGTTATATGCAATTCCTACCTTAAATGGAATAAAAAAATCGAGGATGATGCCGAAATCGATTTCTTTCTTCACCGTGTTGTCTGGAAAAGTCTGGAACAGAGGGTTGCAAGTCTGTATAAGGAAACCGATCCTTTCTTCGCTAAAATAATAAAAACGGTATCGGCTGGTATAGACGGCTTAGATTATAAGAAAGTTTATCATTTCGGTACCGCGTATATCCTTCGCGCGGATTTAGCGGAAATAAGCGGACCTGTAATAAATCAAAAAGAATTCAATTGTTTTCCGTCATCATTATTTTTAAACAGGCAGAAGAAACTATTTGACGGTTTAACCTCTTACATTGAAAAAAACACGTCATATTTTCCCGCAATTCCCTTAAACCTGCTTGTAAAGAGAATTAAAGAAATAAATTTAAGCGAAGAGCTGCGGCTAGAAAACGCTGACGATTTTGATCTAATTGAGCTGAATGATATAATAAACAATGCAAAACATCTCATCAAAGAAAAAATTAAAAACACTTACAGGGCTAAAGGCAAACTGAGCGAAGACGAGACCGGCAAGATTGTGAAGATATTTGAGGATATTTCAGCTGACTTGAGGAACGGCGGCATGCATTTAAATATAATGGATTACTATGAGAAAGTGTTCGGGGATACATGCGCAGAAATATATTACACGAGATATCAGAAGATTTTAAGTTATTTGTACAATATCTACAGGGAAGAGATTTCATCAGGGCTAAAGTGATTTTCTAAAAGCGATAATATTTGTCTTACTATAACAGTAAAGGGAAGCGGAAATAATGATTATAACAGAACGTGATATTTTTAATTTTGTCAATTATCCTGAAAAACTAGACAGGGAAAAGGCAGATTATATAAGGTCTCGGAGAGCTTTATTTAAAGAGCAGATCGGATATTGTGAAGAGGAGAAAAGAGAAATTGACGAGAGAGTCCAAAATGGAATGAAGGTCTTTCATCTCATGAGAGTGCCTTATATTGAGAAAAAGAAGGAACCAGTTTATTATCTCGCAGCGGACAGCATCAATCTAGATAAGACTATAAGAACTGAGACGTATGTTAGTGAAGGGGAAAGATATTATATAAAGGCTGTATTCTACAGCGATAAGACAAAGATCTTTGTATTCGGCGGAAATGAAACAAGAATAAAGAATTTTAAACTAATGATAAAACCTTCCGAAAAAACTTACATTATGGAAAGCAACGACGCTCCCCTTGAACTGCCGGCGGAAGTTCATATTGATAGTATAAGATTGGAATTGTAAAAAAGCATAGCTTATTGAAGTAATGAAATTATGCTTTTAACTTTTTTATAATCTTAATCATCCAGATTCAAATTATCTTAAAAAAATTAAAATATTTTCTAAATCCATCCGATTTTGACTTACTTAAGTATTAATAAGCTGATAATAAAAATTGTTCTTACAAGGTAGAAATTTATGTTTGCCGCGACTTGCCGAACCTCTGTATTGAGAGAGGGGGGGTATGGGGAATGCCCGTCAATATTGGGAAACCGGTAAGTTGGGGGTGCGGCAAACAACTTTAATATTTCATTGAGCCCGGAAATAGGTAAAATCTTCTATTGGACTAATCTAAGGATAATATTTTTTCAATTGCGAATGAGGCTGAAAATCTTCTTTTTAGTATACCGGTTTACCCGATAATATTAAAAGAAACCTTAAAATCGCAACTATAAGCAAATTAAAAGAACTTCTCACTTCTCGAAAGATTTTCGCTTTCGGCGTATCTTTACTAGTACACGGCGCGCTGATTTTATTATTCATAATAATTTATTTAAAACATTCCGGCACTCTAAATTACACTTCCACTCAGATATATCTTACTCACATCAATCCTCCGGCGGAGGGGCAGGAGATTAAGAATCATCATATCGAGCCTGTAAAAGGAAAAAAAGCAGAACCGCGTAAAACAGAAATGAAACAGGCGGAAACAAAGCAGCAGCCGGCTCCGGCTGAGATCGACACATCATACAAACCCGAATCAGCGATCAGCGCGAAAAATAAGAGTACGGCCGACACGAATAAAATTTATACGCTAACGGCGGAGGCGCTTCTAGATACTCTGCTTGTAAGACACCCGGAGTACAGACAGTATATTTTAGAGCAGCAGGTGAAGAATTTCAGCGCCGATAAGAAGAATCCTCTGTTTGCAAAGATGACAATTGAAAACAAAATAAATAAGGTACTTCACGATTATCTTAAAGAAAACTTTCCCGAAGGCTCTGAGCACGCCATGAATCCAAACGGCGGGCCCGGAATGCAGATACCGATAGACGGGCTGATAGACGCCATTAAAAAGATATTTAAATGATGAGCGGTGGAGGGATGGAGCATTGGAGTGCCGGAATAGCCACGAAATCACAAAGGCACTAAGGAGTTTAAGTATAAGTAATATTTTGTGTCTTGGAGTTTCGCGGCAAAATTGCCGCTCACCTTTGCAGGATATCGGCTGAAAGAAGATAGGCTGCTAAGGCGGCTAAGAAGCGAAAAGAGAAATTGGAAATTAGAGGAATAGCATACATAATTAATGATTACATTGCGTTTTTATTATATAACTTAGATTAATAAGAATCAGCGCAAGATAAGTACAAGATAACCGCAAGATAAGTACAAGATTACTGAGTGACGGGCGGAAGCTACTTTGGGGGCAGATTATTTAAATAATCAAAGTTAAAAACTGTTGATATACTGAACAGTTAAGCGCATAAAAGAATGCATTATCCATTGACAAGCATATCCTCTTTAATTGAGGACAAAAATGGATAAAATCAATGCGGTCTATATGTAATAATTTTATATCTTTAAGAAGGGATTTATAAAAAGGGAGAAAATGAAGACAAAATTATATCCAATTATAAAGACAATACTATTCCCGGCAATAATTTTATTTACTATTTCTTCATGCGGAAAAAGTAATAATGGGCGATCAGTCGAGCGCGAAAGTTCTCTGACAAAAACAGCGGGAGCCAATCTACTCTGCACTGCTTTTATAGATTCATCGTTCAAAAAAAACGGTGAGAGCTTTATCGTCATTGACACAATGGAATTCTTGAAGGGTGAAGAAGCTGTTAAAGCGTTTAATGAAGACAGGCGGCATGGAATAACAAAAGAAAAAAATCTGCCCGGAGGGTTTTATATAAGAAATACCAAGAAAGACTCGATTGCGTTTGTCTTGCCTGATACAGCCTCAATCATCATGCAGACATTGCATTATGATAACTCCGGGAATTTCAAGTATAACGAGAGCATAACAGCAAAACAGTTCATGGCTCTTATCAATTCAGACAAATTTCAACGATATAAACTTGTGCCGTTTAACATCAAGATAGCAGACGGCAAGATCGACTCGGTTTGGGAAGTTTATCTGCCTTGATATTATAAATTGAGAGCACCATAAGGGGATCAGCCCTTTTCTTTTTATCAAATAGGGAAGAATATGAAACGTTTGTTGCTTATCATCTTTACAGCGATTGCAGCGCAGAGTATTTACGGTCAGGCGGTATTTACAAAACTTTTAGAGAAAAAGTACTCAGAGCTGCCGTTTAAATTAAGAATTGAAAATTCGGGAATATACGGCATATCATCTTTCGATGTAGACAACGGAAGTATTTATATTAAGGAATTCGATACCGGCACAATATACGGAATATCCGGAAACCGGCTTCAGAAAACGGCTGCTTACGACGTGCAGGGCAAAGATTTTATCTGCGGGAGCGGGATGCGGAAAGCAGCGCCGGAAGAGGGCAGCCAATCATCTTCAGAAGTGAGCACTACGTTGAAAAAATGTTTTGCCGGCGGCAGCGATGAAATCTTTACAGACAACGGCGGGGTGCTGACTTCAATGAGCGGGGACAGAATGCAGATAACTGTGAAGGGCCGCAGTCTGCTTAATATTGACCTTAGCATCAACGGAACCGGAAAATCATTTCAGTTAAACTTTCCATCAAACCTTGCGTACGCCGATCTAATAGGCATCGACGCGAACGGAGATATTTTCCTTTTAACTGAATCCTACATTAATGAAATACCTCTTAAAGTTAAAAGAGAAGTTTACACACTTTCAAACAGCGGCAGAGTGTTATCGGTGCTCGAGGTGCCTTCAATAAAGTACATGTACACTTTACGCGATTTTCAGATAGACGCGGCCGGAAATCTTTACCAGATGTTATCGACGGCGGACGGGATCTCCATAATAAAGTGGAGCGGACTGAAGGAATACAGTACTAACCAAATCAGTTATCCTCCGGAATATAATTACGAGCTTAATTACAACAACATCACTCATGTAAATGAACCGGCCGGAGCAATGCAGAAGACGGGCAGCATAGAATCGGCAAGCAGAACGGCCGCGCTTAGGATTGCCGAAAGCTACACGCTTTATAAATATACCTGCACATCAAAAAATCTTGCGCCGAGTACGGTTAAAGGTCCCGACAATGATCTTGTACAGACGCCGGCATGGCTGATAGCGGGCAAGAACGCGAGGATACCGTACATGGGGGGAGGCTTCAGTACGCTGGCACAGTTTTCAAGCGGCATGCAGAACGGCCGTTACGCCGGCGATATAAATA
>JBJKTB010000237.1:0-6714 GCA_046703345.1 Ignavibacteriaceae bacterium | reverse complement strand
AAACTCCCTCCATCAGATCACCGTCGCTGCATATTCCGTATATAAAATGATCGAGAATTTTTATATCATCTTTGTTAAACTTGTTTTCCAGATAAGCCTGAGCTATTGCCATTCCCACTGCGTTCGCAAATCCCTGTCCGAGAGGACCTGTAGTAGTTTCCACTCCTTCGGTCAATCCGTATTCCGGGTGTCCGGGAGTAATGCTTTCCCATTGGCGAAACTGCTTAAGCTGCTCCATGGGAATTTTATATCCGCAGAGATGAAGAGAGGAGTAAAGCAGCATGCTTCCGTGTCCGGCAGATAACACAAATCTGTCCCTGTTAACCCACTTCGGATTTCCGGGATTGTGTTTCATATATTTTCTGTAAAGTATATACGCTATCGGAGCGCATCCCATCGGCATGCCCGGATGCCCTGAATTTGCTTTCTGTACGCCGTCTACTGCAAGAAATCTTATCGTGTTAATAGAAATATTCGCTAAGTTATTATTTGTCGCAGGCATTACACATCTCCGTTTGTTTCAAGGGGAATTATAAGAATTTTATGTACAAATATATTAACTATATATAAAATAATATATAAAGAAGACGAGTTACAACTCACAAAATTTATATTCTGTTTTACGGAACTCAATTATAGACATCCGTACAACAGTCAAATATGTTTGATTATAAGACCTGAAATAGTGATATTGCTTCCCGGGGAAACCTAAAAATAAACATCCCTTTGTAAAGCTTTTTATTTCGTTAATAATTGTTGTTCCGGATAATTAAATACATTAATCACAATAACGGATTAAAAATGTACTTTTTTAAAAAGATGATTCTTAATCTTTTCATTCTTTTTGTATCACTTCTTCCCTTGTCCTTCTGCAGCGGACAAATAATTTTTCCCGCACCTTTAAGCAAACGGATAGTGGAATATGATATAAACGTAAAGCTCGATCCTTCAAAGAAAATCCTTAACGGAAGCGAAACTCTTATTTGGAAAAATCCGTCGAAGAATATAATCAGCGAGCTCCGGTTCCATCTTTATCTCAACGCTTTTAAGAACACGAATTCCACCTTCATTAAAGAATCAGGAGGCCAGCTTCGCGGCGACCGCCTCGATATAAATGAAAAATTAAACTGGGGCTGGATAGACGTGACTTCCATGAAAGTTAAAGGCGGCGAGGATCTTACGGGGAAGATTAAATTCATCCATCCGGATGACGACAATGCTGATGATGAAACCGTCATATCGGTTCCGCTGGCAAAGCCCGTTCCACCGGGCGGCAGCATTACTCTCGAGATAAACTTTATCTCAAAGCTCCCTAAGATATTCGCGCGGACGGGATTCAGCGACGATTACTTCCTTGCAGGTCAGTGGTTTCCTAAAATAGGAGTTTACGAACCCGCCGGAGAAAGATATTCACTCAACGGACAATGGAACTGCCATCAGTTCCATGCGAACTCTGAGTTCTACGCCGACTTCGGAGTCTTCAACGTCAACATTACTGTTCCGAAAAAATACGTTGTAGGCGCTGTAGGCTCTCTTCAAAAAGAAATTAATAATTCCGACGGAACTAAAACCCTTACATACAGAGCAGAAGACGTAATCGATTTCGCTTGGACAGCCTCTCCCCGTTTTAAGGTCGCTTCCGCGAAATGGAATAATGTTAATATCCGTGTACTGCTGCAGCCGGAGCATTACAGCCAGGCCGACAGACATATCAATTCAGTTGAAGCCGCGCTGGCTTACTTCAACAAATATTTGGGTGAATATCCCTACCCCACTTTAACTATAGTCGATCCGCCTTTCAGAGGACTCGGCTCTGCCGGAATGGAGTATCCGACTTTCATTACGGCCGGTTGCCTTTGGGGAATACCGCGAGGCATCAGACTGACGGAGATGGTTACCATCCACGAGTTCGGACATAATTATTTTATGGGCATGCTCGCAACCAACGAGTTTGAAGAGGCTTGGATGGACGAAGGAATGAATACCTATTACGAAAATAGAATAATGGATAATACTTACGGTCCGAAGAAATCTTATTTCAACCTCTTCGGATTTCACTTCGGCGATTTTGAACAGACCCGTGCCTCATACGTCGGCATGCGTAATCCGAAAATAGCTCCCGACGAGGTTTATGCATGGCAGTTCCCGGACAACAGCTATGGTACCATCACTTATATGAAAACAGCTACCTGGATGAAGACTCTAGAAGGTCTGGTAGGACTCGGTGTGATGGATGAGATTATGAAAACTTATTTCGAAGAGTGGAAATTCAAACACCCCTGCGCCAGGGATTTTATCAATGTGGTCAACAAAGTTGTATCCGACAGACTCGGCAATAAGTTCGGGCCTAACATGGACTGGTTCTTCGATGAGGTGCTTTACGGCACCGGCATATGCGATTATAAATTAGCCGGAATAGCAAACCGAAAAATCACCGGCCCGTCCGGTATTTACGACAGCTCCGGCACAAAGATGTATTACGGCTATAAGAGAACCGCCGGTACAAAACCGGTTTACGAATCAAAAGTCTCGGTATACAGAATGGGCGATGTAATGTTTCCCGTAGATGTACTTGTTCACTTTAAGGACGGAAAAGAATTACTCGAGACTTGGGACGGTAAAGCACGTACTCATGTTTTCGTTTACAACCGCGCCGAACCGATTGTATGGGCGAAGGTGGATCCGTATAACAAAATACCGATGGATGTAAACCTCATTAACAACAGTCTTGCCGTAACTCCCGGGAGAACGCCGGTTATAAAGTACGCGGCAAAATTTCTTTTCTGGGTAGAAAATGCACTCATCTCTTTCGGATCGCTTTTTTAAAATTTTAAGCCGGAGTATATTCAGATGAATTTAATAAAATCATATAAAGAAGGTCTTTTCTTCTCAGCAAGAAGCTTTAAGATGATATCCTTCATTTACATCGTTACGCTAATGATGGCTCTGATTCTTTCGGTTCCCTTCCGCTCGGTTATCAGCGGTCAGGCCGGCGGTACGATGGCGCTCGATTCACTGGTTAAGCATTTTGACTTTACATCGTATTCGGATTTTTTAAGACAGGCAGCAAAGTCAGTGGCGCCGTTAATCTCGGCTGCGTTATGGATGGGCGGCTTTTATCTTTTATTCACAGTATTCTTCACGGGCGGTGTGCTTGACTATTTCACATCAGATAGGGGCAGGTTTTCTTTTCCTCGCTTTCTTGAGAGCAGCGGCAGATACTTCGGAAGATTCTTTCGCCTGGCACTTTACTTTATAATTCTGCAGCTCATCCTGGCTTTCGTTATATATTTGCCGCTTGGTATTATTATAGTTGCCGCGTCAAAAACCGTAAGCAGCGAAGCGTCTTTATTTTATATGGGGCTGACGGGAGTTATAGTTCATCTTCTACTTTTTATCTTTACACTTACCGCTTCCGATTACGCCAAGATTATGATCTTCTCGGATAACTCAAAAAAAGTATTTATAACACTGCTGCTGGGTATAAAATTTGCGTTTAAAAAATTCTTCGGCGTTTATTCTCTCTATATTCTTCTGCTTGTGTTTCCGGTTGTGTTGACTCTGCTGTATTTTATAACCGACAGCGCCGTCGGTATGGTTTCGCCGCTGAAGATATTTATAATGTTTCTTATTCAGCAGGCGGTTGTCTGGCTCAGGGTGTTTGCAAAGATATGGATTCTCGGAAGCGAATTTTCTTTCTTTAATTCATCGGCGGCTTCCGGGTTTCAAATTCATGATAAGAATCGGGTTGATATAAAAGAGGCAGAGAATAACACAATTGCGGGAAGTCAGGGCCTTCCGGCTTAATGAAAAACGTATATCTATTAGTTAGCAAAGTTAAGGAAAGTAAAAAAACGCGGGATAAGAGATGTAATATCTATTATCCCGCTCTCAGCAAAATCTCTTCGATAGTTATTCCTTAACGAAAAATTTATATCCCCACGGCTTCAAATTAAATTCTGCGGAAGACTTTAATTTCACTTTTTCGCCTGTTAAAAGATTATAATACTCTCCGTCAATTTTATTAGATTCGGCTTTGAAGTTTTGCTCTTCGGAAGTAAAATTAAATACTACAAATATCTTGTCGTTGTCTTTTTCTCTTACAAAGGAAAATATCTTCTTATTATCCGGCGACGATATCATATCCATCTTTCCGCCTTCATCTCCGTTAAGAAGAGCGTTGTTCTTCATCTTCAAGTTAAAGAGTTTTGTGTATAATTCCCTGAACGGAGATTTTTTCCACTCAATCGGATCTCTCTGGAAAAACTTAAGCCTTTTTGTCATACCGGCTTCCTGACCGTCATATATCAAAGGCATGCCGGGAATGGCAACAGTAAACGCGGCCATCTCCGGCGCGGCTTTTCCAAGCCTCTCGAATACCGTCCCGTTCCAGCTGTTCTCGTCATGATTGGAAGTAAACCGCATTCTGAAATCATTCGGCGCATATGTGTTTTCTTCCCATTTAAAATAACGGGTTAAATCCGCGGCGTTCTTTTTTCCTTTGGCTATGTCGTTCATTAGACTGTATAGTTTCCACGAATAGGTCATATCGAACGCTTTTTCCTGCAGCAGCGGAGTTTCCGCTTCAGCAAGCATGAACACCGGTTTAATTTTATCAAGCTGCGCGCGCGCATAAGCCCAGAAGGGTTCGGGCACCATCTCGGCAACGTCGCATCTGAAGCCGTCTATGTTGCATTTCTTCACCCAGTACTCCATAGCGCCGGCCATATACTTCCACAACCCTTTATTGTTATAGTCTAACGCGATAACGTCGGTCCAGTCTTTAACCGGCGGCGTAAAATTTCCTAGAGAGTCTTTCTTGTAAAAATCGGGATGCGTCTTTGTCAGTACGTTGTCCCACGAAGTATGATCCGCAACCCAGTCTAGTATAACGTACATGCCCATCGAGTGTGCTTTAGCAACAAGTTCTTTGAAGTCATTAAGTGTGCCGTAATCGGGATTAACTCCGTAATAATCTTCAACCGAATAATAGCTGCCGAGTTCGCCTTTCCTGTTCTTCACGCCTATAGGATTGATCGGCATAATCCAGAGAATTCCGATCCCGAGTTTTTTTATTTCGGGCAGATGTTTTTCGAACGCCTTAAAAGTTCCTTCCTTTGTAAACTGCCTTATGTTTACTTCGTATATGGTTTGATTATAGCTCCAGGCCGGGTGCTGAACAGTGGACTTTACCGGCTGAGACATTAATTTCACATTCCACAAACCGGCTGCAAGCAGTGCAGACAGTAATATTCTAAAAACAGTTTTCCTTAATCCTGAAAACATTTTCCATCCTTTTTCTGAAATTTTCTAAATGTTAAGGCGAAATTTACAGAGTAAACCCTATATGATCCTATCCGACTTTTTTTGCATGGATAATTAAGATACGCCGTTAGTGTGAAGATAAGCCCTTACAGTAGCTAAACTACATCCGGCACTAACAAAATATTTTTCGTAAACTTTCCGCCGCTAGCCTGATTTCCGATAATTATAATTTATAGATCTGTGCGTTTCTCTGCGGATCGTCGTTTTTGCCTTTTGTGTTAAGCTCGCTTTCGCCGCCTTTGTAAGGCCCGCCGATTTGTTTGTCCTTAACAAGCGCCTGTTCAATCTTCAATTTTTCCCTGAGCTTTTGATACTTCTGTAAAGCTGCCTGCTGTTTAAGTATCTCCTCATGAAGACGTTTTTTCATCGCGGCCATTTTTGAGATATTGGTCTTGTATTCTTCATGCTCCATCTTTGCGGCTTTAATAGTGCTCTGCAGTTCCGTCAGATCTCTCATAGAATCATTAATTTTGTCCCTGGAAGAACGCAGTTTATCTTCATAATTCCTTAACTCACTGTCCAGTTTGAGCTTTCTTTCCTCGGTTTTATAGAAATTATCGCTCATCAATTTAAGCAGTTCATGCAGGCCTTTCTCAAGTTGAACTTTTTTCTGCATAAGCAGTTCGGTCTCGGCGCGTAAATCGCTTATATAATTTTTCCTTTCTACAGCTTCGCCGTCTATCTTTAGAAGATCATCCTGAATCTGTTCTTTCTGTTCGGTCATTGCTTTGATGATGCTTTGAAACGATTCTATTTCAACCTGGCGGACGTTCAGCACGTTGTCGCTTTCCTCAAGCGCGGCAATCTTTTCGAAAAGCAACTGGTCCTTCTCCTCTATATCATTTTCTTTCTTAAGCACGATTTGTTCGAGCACGCTTCGCTTCTTGTTTATCTCATTCAGCTCTCGGTTGAATGTCTGAAACATTTTTGTGAATCTGTTTTCCAGCTCGGCATTGCCCTGCTCTATTTCCTTTCTTCTTTTTTCAAGAAGCGGAACCAATTCCTGCAGCTTCTGATTCTGATGGAAAAGATCGTCGTATGTTGCCCGCTCGGATACCAGCTTTTCCTTGTACTCGCTTCTGAGCTTCTCATAATTATTAACGTCTTCCTTCAGTTCATTAATTTTGTTTTCATAATTAAGGAGGTCTATGTTTATCTGAGAAAGGCGTTTCGATTTAATGTTGAGTGTCTGGTCTACGGCGTAAAGCTCTTTTTCTTTTGATCCGGCATCTTCCGCAAGTCTGCTGAATCGCTCTTCGGCTTCGCTCACCAGTTTCTTCCGGCTCTCAAGTTCCTGACTTATTTCCTCAAGCTCGGCGGCGGCATTAGTTTTCGCATCTTCGCCTTATAGAAGCTCGTCTTCCATGCCTTTAATTCTCCCCGAGTAAT
>JBJKTB010000236.1:0-3150 GCA_046703345.1 Ignavibacteriaceae bacterium | reverse complement strand
GATTCACGCGCAAGTATCAGAAGTTTCCTCGCAACATCCATCCCGTTCAAATCCTCTCTCGGATCGGGTTCGGTGTAGCCTTTCTCTTTTGCCTGCTTTACAATCTCGCTGAAAGCAGCGCCGTTTTTGTAAGAATTGAAAATATAACTCAGAGTTCCGGAAAGTACTCCTTCGATTTTCAGTACCTTATCTCCGCTTGATACGAGGTCCTTCAAAGTATTGATGATCGGCAGACCAGCCCCGACGTTCGTTTCGTATAAAAACTTAACGTTGTGCTTTAATGCCGAGTGCTTCAGCCGCAAATAATATTCATAGCTGCTTGAGTTCGCTTTTTTATTGGGCGTAACTACCGATATGCTTGAGTTAAGTATCTCGTCGTAACGCTCTATTACTTTGTCGCTTGCCGTGCAGTCAATAAAAATGCTGTTGGGAAGATTTAGTCTTTTCATTTCGTCTATCAGAAAGTTCAGATTCGTTTTACTTCCTTTCTCGTCAAGGCGGCTATCCCATTCGTTTACTTCAATGCTGTTTTTATCGATGAGCATTTTTCTGCTGTTCGCCAGCGCAATTATCTTCACGTTAAGAAGGTATTCGTTTGCCAGAAATTCGGTTTGATTTTGTATTTGCCTAAGAAGCGTGCCGCCTATTAATCCGGTACCTACCAGATAAAGATTCAATGTCTTCACAATTGAAAAGAAGAACGCGTCGTGCAGCGCATTAAGCGCTTTCGCTTCATTCTCCTTATTTATAACGGCAGATATATTCAATTCGGAAGAGCCTTGTGCGATAGCAACTATATTTATACCATTCTTTCCCAGAGCCTGGAAAACTCGGCCTGCAATGCCGGGTGTTCTGCGCATATTTTCACCGACCACCGCAATGATTGAAAGATTATGTTCAACAACAGGCTCGTTAATAAGTTTTTCTCTTATTTCGTAATGTATCTCTTCCTCTATTGCTTTCTTAGCGGCCGCAGCGAGCTTAGGCATTACCGCGATACACAAAGAGTGTTCGGAAGAAGCCTGAGTTATCATGATTATATTAATATGTTTTCTGGCGAGCGCGCCGAACATTCGCTGCGCGATGCCGGCAACACCTACCATACCGCTTCCCTGAATACGCAGCAGGGCTATTTCATCTATTGAAGAAATTCCTTTTATGGAAAAATTGTTAGCAGCCGATTGACCGTTGATAACTGTTCCCTTAAAATCAGGATTAAAAGTATTCTTAATCCTGATAGGTATTTTCTTTTCCAACGCCGGATGCATTGTAGGCGGATGGATAACTTTGGCTCCGAAGTGCGATAGCTCCATTGCCTCCTCGTAGGTTAAATTCTCAAGAGGGAAAGCCTTCTTAACTTTTTTAGGATCCGCCGTTAAGACACCGTTCACATCGGTCCAAATTTCAATTTCTTTTACGTCCAGAGCGGCGCCGAAAATTGACGCAGAATAATCCGAACCGCCGCGGCCGAGTGTAGTTGTCTCGTTATTTACCGTAGAAGCGATGAATCCCGTAATTACCTGAAGCTTCTTGCCGGATTTAAACCGGCTCTTTATCATACTGTACGTAGTTTCGAAATCTACTTTCGCGCTGCCGAAATTATCATCCGTACGAATTACGGTTCTCGCGTCGAGAAATTCCGCATCAATGCCGTCGACTATCAGAGCGTGGGTAATGATGAAAGCTGAAAGCCGTTCACCGAAACTCAGAATGAAGTCGCCGGTTCTAGGCGATAATTCTTTCACGAGAAATACTCCGTGAAGTACATCCGCAAGTTCGTTTAGTGTAATTTTTAAATTGGCGAGTGTACCGCTTTGAGTTTTAGTAGAGAGGAGTTTTTTAGCTATTTTAATATGTCTTTCTTCTAGACTTTTAAACATCTCCGAATATTCACTGTTTCCCGCCGCCGCGTTTTGACTGATTCTAATTAGCTCGTCAGTTACGCCGTGAAATGCTGAGAAGACTACAGCTATTTTTTTATTTTCAGCAAGCGATGATTTGAGGATTTTGATAACATTGCTTATCCTTTCCGAGTCACCTACGGAAGAGCCTCCGAATTTTAATACTTTCATATAATTACCGTTAACTTGTGTGAATGATAATTTTTTAGAGAATGCATAAAAAAAACCGGCCCCATTTTTGAAGCCGGTTTATGAAATTCTTTTTTGAAAAATTATACAACCGCGCTTCAGCCTCCGGACATTCCGGTGGGAGTAGTGGTGATGCACATGGTAGCGGTTGGGCTGTATTTCTTTTTCATTTTATTCATATTTATTAAAAACCTTGGCAAAGGTAACATTTAATCTAAAATTTGTCAAATTTTATTTTAGGAAATTAAGATAGATATTCTTTCCAATTCTAAGCCGTCAATCTTGGCAGGTTTAATGATGAATATTTATGCATTTAATAAAACTATATCTTATCCCATTATTATAACATAAGTTATAATATGATCGGAAATAGCTAGGATAGTTAAATTATATGTTTCCCGTCACTTTATTTAAAAGAGCGGAGAAAAAATTTGAGTGCGGAATGAATTAAAATAATATTTTTAATAATTTTACGTGCGAACTTAAGTTAAGTATTAATATTAATAAAATATCAATAATTCACTTGACAAAGGTTTTATCTTAGCGTATTTTGAAATCCAATAATAAAATTATATGAACAACGCGAAAAAAAATATAACAATTACTTTGGCCGCAGTTAAAACTGTTAACGGTCGACGCGTTGTTGTGCAAAAGCAAGTCAATATCCTTTCTTTAGATATCATTCTAGGGATTTCTATTATTATTAGCCTTCTAGGTCTAATTATTCTACGCTAATAGATAATGGTCAATCCCAAATCAAAAAATAAAAAATAAAATTAAAATAGATTCGGGGTTGACCGGAACCCAAGGTTTATATCTGAAGGTTAGTTTAATCTGTCAGAGGCTATTGTGAGATATAAAGTGGACATATCCGGCAATCAAGCAACTTCCAAAAGAAGCAGTAACGCATTTGCCGCTCTCACCAAAAGTGTGGTAGTTAATAAACTACTTCTCACCCAAAGCTTCATTCGATTTGATCGAATTATTAATACGGAAAAATTTTTAAGACTAAATATTCTGCGGATTATTATTCTCGGCATCTAAGTTTGGGATAATTGCC
>JBJKTB010000235.1:0-7844 GCA_046703345.1 Ignavibacteriaceae bacterium | reverse complement strand
AGGAACGCTCCGTAATTATAAAGTGTAATCCTCTCGTGGCGGCAAAGTTGAAGGAAGGGCGTTTCACTTCCTTCCTAAAGCTTCAGTTCAAATATTTGGTTAGGCTTAAAATAGTTGAAGAAGAATCTATGCCGCTCGGACAAATAAAATTCTTCTCAAATAAAACTCAGAAGGATCTTACCGGCGATTATAATTAAAACTATAATGGAAGTAAGTTCGATACGGTGCTGAAAGATCAATACTGGGAAAAATGGATAGGGAACAGAACTGCGCCCGTAAAATTTAACCCGTCATAAATAACATTCAGGGAAATGTAATGAAATTTTTTATCGATACCGCGAACATAGAAGAAATAAAAGAAGCCGCAGCGCTCGGTATACTCGACGGCGTTACAACAAATCCTTCTCTGGTTGCAAAAGAGGGAAAGGACTTCCGCAAGCTTCTGGAGGAAATTCTGGCCGTGGTAGACGGTCCGGTTAGCGCTGAGGTTATTTCTACAAACTATGACGGCATTGTGAAAGAAGCTCACGATTATGTTAAGATTCACAAAAACATAGTTGTTAAAGTTCCGCTCATTAAAGAGGGACTTAAAGCCGTTAAAACTCTGTCTGACGAGGGTATCAATACTAATGTTACGCTCTGTTTTTCCCCGTCGCAGGCCCTTCTAGCGGCAAAGGCAGGCGCAACATACATCAGCCCCTTCGTGGGCAGGCTGGATGATATAAGTCAGCCAGGTATGGAATTGATCTCGCAGATTGTTCAGATTTACAGGAACTACGGATACGATACGAAAGTACTCGTAGCAAGCATCCGCCATCCTCTTCATCTTGTTGAAGCCGCGATGATTGGCGCGGATGTCTGTACAATACCGTTTGATGTAATTAATAAATTATTTAATCATCCGCTGACGGATATCGGTCTCGACAAGTTCCTGAATGACTGGAAAAAATTTAACTCCAAATGAGAAATTAAATAGCTGATATTCATCTGAATAAGAATTCTTATTAAAGAATAAAACGGCAGCGGAAAAAATTAGTCTTAACATTTAATTGTTAGTATTTATAATTCTATTCCCGGTGTGAATATGAAAAAAACAACATTTTACGGCATGCACGAAAAATTGGGCGCAAAGATGGTTGAGTTCGCGGGCTATCTTATGCCTATTCAATATTCTTCGATAATAGCGGAACATAAAGCGGTGCGCGATTCCGTCGGCGTGTTCGATGTTTCGCATATGGGAGAAGTTTTTGTTACGGGAGAAAAAGCTCTGGATTTTGTTCAGCACATTACTGTAAACGATGCTTCAAAACTTTTTCCCGGAAGAGTTCAGTATTCCGCAATGTGTTATAACGACGGCGGTATAGTGGACGACCTTCTAGTTTACAAAATTTCAGACGACAAATTTATGCTTGTTATAAATGCGTCTAATATAGAAAAAGATTTCAACTGGATGAACGAGAACAACAAGTTCGGAGTTAAGCTTGAAAACCGGAGCGACGAGTATTCCCTCCTGGCTGTGCAGGGCCCGAACTCACAAAAAGCGGTTCAAAAAATCTGCAGCAGAAATCTCGATCTCGAGTATTATCATTTCTTCGAAGCTGAAGCGGCGGGAACACAAATGATAATTTCCAGAACCGGCTACACGGGCGAGCTGGGTTACGAGCTTTATTTTAAAGGAGATGAAAAAGTTGCTGAAAAAATATGGAACGCGGTCTTCGAGGCAGGCAGGGAATTCGGAATTCAACCGGTAGGACTTGGAGCAAGAGATACGCTTAGACTTGAAATGGGTTTTTGTTTGTACGGTAACGATATAGATCAGACTACAAATCCGCTTGAAGCCGGGCTCGGCTGGATAACAAAACTTAACAAAGGAGATTTTATCGGCAGGGAAGTTCTGCTGAAGGTTAAGGCTGAAGGACTGAAAAGAAAGCTTACCCCGCTGGCGTCTGAAGAGAAAGCATTTCCGAGGCACGGTTACGAACTTACCGCCGGCGGAAAGAAAATAGGTACCGTTACAAGCGGAACTGTAAGCCCTGTTCTTGAAAAACCGGTTGCTCTTGGATATGTTGAAAATGAATTTGCGGCAGAGGGAACGGAAATTAATTTTTTAATAAGAGGGAAAGAAATTCCGGCAAAAGTTGTTAAACTCCCGTTCATTAAAAAATAAGGAAAGTGCAGTAGAACGTAATTATGAAGATCAATGTGATATTTTCGCCGGTTAGCGCAGACGAATTATATTTTACCGGCAAAACGACTGTTGTTATTGATATTTTAAGAGCCACGTCAACCATTGTTACGGCGCTTGAAAACGGAGCTAAGGAAATTGTGCCTGTCGGTACCGTGGAGTTCGCGGTAAAGGTCTCCGGCGGAATGTTCGGCGGGCAGACTCTTCTCGGCGGCGAACGAAACACAAAAAAGATCGAAGGATTCGCGCTCGGCAATTCGCCCTTCGAATATTCGGAAGATATCGTATCGGGCAAATCGATAGTACTTTATACTACTAACGGAACCAAGTCGATTGTTAAAGCGAAGTTTTCGGAAAATCTTTTTATTTGTTCTTTCTTGAATATCGGTGCCGTTGCCGAACATCTTGTAAAGCTGGGCAAAGATGTTGAGATACTTTGTGCGGGAAGATCAAACAATTTTTCAATGGAAGATTCCGTTTGCGCCGGTAAATTAATTTCCGAAATGGAAAAACTTGCTGAAGGCATAGCTCTCACCGATTCTTCAAGGGCAAGCGTAGCGATGAGCAAGACTTTCGGCAAAAATATTCTGAAAATGTTTAAGGAATCCGAGCACGGAAGAATATTGCTTGAGAACGGCTTTGAGAACGATCTCAAATACTGCAGCAAGATAAATATTTCCGGAGCTATTCCGTATTTTTCTGAAAATGTTCTTAAATTGCTTCCGGATAATAAAAATTCTTCTCCTAAGGAAAATGACGGTCAGAATAATTAAACATGGCGGCTAAGAAAAAGGCAAAGACAAATAAAACGGCAAACGGAGGCGCGCACTTTACTTTATCTGCCGAAAAGAAGAAGAAAATTCTGGGCATACTGCTTATCCTTTTTTCGTTTCTTCTTCTTCTGAGTATAATATCTTATTCCCGGTTCGATAAAGCTGTGCTTAATTACAAATTCTCCGATCTCTTCAGAGTCTTCGGCGGGAGTTCGCAGTTAAATCATAAAGCGGATATGACGAGAAACTGGCTCGGCATTTTCGGCGCTTATCTTTCCGACTTTTTCATTAACTCTACGCTTGGCATTTTCTCCTCAGTATTTCCGCTCATGTTTTTCCTGTGGGGACTTTCATTCTTCAAAAAGATTACCTTCCGCAGACTTATTCATTACTCGAATTTCCTTTTAATCACCGGCCTCATCCTTTCGTCATTCTTCGGAGTTCTCAGAACTCATTACAATGTATTCGGCGGGATGTACGAACTTTCCGGTTCGGTTGGAGATTATCTCGGCGAGTCGCTCAGCCGTCTTCTCGGCGGCGTGGGAAGCATGCTTTTTCTACTTGCCGCAGGCGTAATCCTTCTTATCATTTCATTCGATCTTAAGATCGAGGAAATATTCGCCGCGATTAAAAATCTTTTTTCGCGCTCGGTTGAAAGCATAAAGGAAGAATACGCTGAAGGCGCCGAAGAAAATAAAGGAGACGATTCAAATCTTAAGAAGATAAAAGAATTAAGAAAAGAAAAAAAGAAGAAGAAAGCGTCGGACAAGAAGAAAGAAATCTCCGCCGAAGAACTTATGAATGCCGAAGCGGAGGAGCAGACCAGAATAACAATAATCAGAAAAGATGAGATAAAGCCCGAAGCGGAAGTAAATGAAATTCAAAAAGACGAGGCGAAGAAAGTAGACCTCGAGAAAACAGGTGAGATTCAGCCTAAGGAGATTGACAGAGAGAAAGAAGCGGCGCTGCCCAACCAGTGGGAAGAAAAAATTAAGTACAAAAAGCCGGGAATGGATCTGCTCGATCCTACGCCGCAGGAAAATTTTAAAGTTGCCGAAGAGGAGCTTAAACGCAACGCAGAACTTCTAAAAGAGAAGCTGAAACTTTTTGATATTGATATCGAGGACATATCAGTTACTCCAGGACCGGTAGTAACCCTTTACGAAATTGTTCCCGCGCCCGGTGTTAAGATAAGCAGGATAGTCGGACTTGAACATGATATAGCGCTTGCTCTCGCCGCCAGGGGAATAAGAATTATTGCGCCGATTCCCGGAAAGAGCGCGATAGGAGTGGAGATTCCAAACGCAGAAGCTTCGCTGGTTAACGCGCGTTCCGTATTGGGCGGCGCGGTTGAATCGAAAATTGAGCTTCCAATGGCGCTCGGCAAAACGATTAACGGTGACGTGTACGTGACCGATCTCGCGAAGATGCCGCATCTTCTGATAGCCGGCTCCACCGGATCGGGAAAAAGCGTCGGCATCAACATGATAATCAGCAGTCTGCTCTATTCTAAAAATCCCGCCGAAGTTAAATTGATAATGATTGACCCGAAAAAGATAGAGCTGTCGTTTTACAATAAGCTGCGCCGTCACTTCCTCGCGGTTTCTCCCGATCTGGAGGAAGAGATCATAACTAATCCGCAGAATGCCGTTCTGCTTCTTAAGTCGGTTGAATACGAGATGGAGCTTAGGTACGATAAGTTAGCGAAAGCGGGAGTGAGGAATATCGTCGACTACAACAGCAAGGTTCTGGATCCCAAGCGCAGGCCTAAGGATTCGGATGCGATGATTCATCATCCTCTTCCGTACCTGGTTGTTATTATAGACGAGCTGGCCGATTTGATGATTACCGCTGGGAAGGAAGTGGAAGAGCCTATTGCGCGTCTGGCTCAGCTGGCCAGAGCGGTAGGAATTCATCTTGTCCTCGCCACGCAGCGACCGTCGGTTAACGTAATTACGGGAGTAATCAAAGCGAATTTCAGTTCGAGGATAGCGTATCAGGTAGCGACGAAGATCGATTCGCGCACCATTCTCGATATGAACGGCGCCGAACAGCTGCTAGGAAAAGGGGACATGCTTTTCCTTCCTACCGGCTCGCCGAAACCGATCCGTATACAGAACGCTTTCATTTCCACCGACGAAGTTGAACGTATTACAAATTATATCCACACCCAGCAGGGTTATTCCAAACCGTACTTCCTGCCTTCGCTCTACGATAAGAAGAAAAGCCAAGCCGGCAATTTCATATCTGATCTTGATCCTATGTTCGAAGACGCGGCCAGAGTGATAGTACGCCACCAGCAGGGATCCGTCTCTCTTCTTCAAAGAAGACTTAAGCTCGGCTACTCACGCGCGGCCAGAATAGTTGACCAGCTTGAAGAAGCCGGCATTGTAGGTCCCAACGACGGAAGCAAAGCGCGCACAGTGCTTGTAGAGAATGAGGAGCAGCTCGAGACCATACTGAGAGCACTTTAAATTTCTTTGAACCCCGATCACAACTTTAAATTCCCGTTGAACTTTATACGCATTCGGTAACATTTGCATTCATCTTCTAATTTTATCATCTTCCCCAATAATATTACGCGGAACTTACCGGCAAGAGAAATTATGATAAAAAGAAGAAACTCATCCCCGAAACCGGAGGAGGAGTATCAGGATCTCGGCTTCGGCGCTAAAGCGGCAAATCAAAGCAAGAGACTTATAAATAAGGACGGCAGTTTTAACGTTGAGAAACGCGGAATGCCATTCCTTGAATCTCTCAGCTTTTATCATTCGCTTATATCGATGAGCTGGATAAAATTTAATTTAATTATTCTCGCCGGTTATATAGCCGTAAATCTTTTCTTCGCGGCGTTGTATATGATGACCGGACTGGAGCATCTTCACGGGCTAACCGGCAGTACTCTGGCTGATAAATTTCTGCAGGCGTTTTTCTTCAGCGGACAAACATTCACTACCGTGGGTTACGGCATAATATACCCGGAAGGCTTTGCGGCAAATGTGGTTGCATTCGTCGAATCAATGGCCGGACTACTCGGCTTTGCCATGGCCACCGGACTTCTTTACGGAAGATTTTCCAGACCGAACGCGAAAATCATCTTCAGCAGAAAAGCAATTGTGGCGCCATATAAAGATATAACGGCACTTGAATTCAGAATTACAAACGCCAGGAAAAATCAGCTAATAGAAACAAGCATTCAGGTTATACTTTCGCTCAATGAATCCGAAGGAGGAAAAGTCTCGAGAAAATTCCATGAACTGAAACTCGAGCGTCCGGCGGTAACTTTCTTCTCACTTACCTGGACGATAGTTCATCCGATCGACGAGACGAGTCCCATGTACGGAATGAATTATAAAGACCTTGTAGATTCGGACGCCGAGCTGCTCATTCTTCTGAAAGGATTTGACGATACATTTTCTCAGACTGTCCACACGAGATTCTCTTATAAATTCGATGAGATTGTATGGGGCGCCAGGTTCGAGAATATATTCATCGATTCGGATAACGAAATAACAGTGGTAGATATAAATAAACTTCACGATTATACGAACGCCGATCTTCCCGGCGGAAGCTGAACGGAATACTTTTCTGTAAATATAAACCCGCGCCGTAACCGGCTGAATTTCTTGCGCTTCAAAGGAGTTTTTCCGTCTGATCGCCGGCACTTGAATTAAAATGCCGTATTTTTAGCCGAAATCGCCTGTCGTCAACCAATTAATCAATTTATTATCTTTATAAATATTTATAAATTAACAACCTTGATGCTTGTGTTTATTAATTGTGCATTTTTGAAGGATAACTATGCGTTATTTATCCGCGGTTGCGCTGATATTAATATGTTTTACAACAGTGTCTTCTGCTCAGGGCAAAGCCGGTGAGCAGCTGAAAGCGCTTCAGGCAAAGTTCAATTCACTCTCGGATATTTCGGCTGATTTTGTTCAGTACACTAACGGCAAGGAAAATATCTCCGGAAAGTTTTCCTATAAAAAAGAAGGGAAGCTCCGACTTGAATTAAAGAACATTCTGGTTGTAACCGACGGCAAGACGAACTGGAGCTATAATAAAAAAGAGAACAAAGTCGTTATCAGCGATTATGATCCCTCCGATCCTTCGGTACTTTCGCTTAACAGATTTATAAACGATTATCCTTCCGGCTGCAGCGTAAGCGCCGGCGTCGAAAAGGGCTCTCGATTTTTAACTTTAATCCCGAAAACAGAGAAACATAAATTTAAAAGCGTGAAGATGTTTATAAATGAAAAAGATCTGGTTGATAAATTGATAATTGAAGATATGAACGGAAATTTTATTACAATAAATTTCTCGGATATAAAGACTAATTCCGGTCTTTCTAATTCAAAATTTACTTTTAACCCTCCTAAAGGAAGCAAAGTTATTGACCTCAGATAAGTCTAATAAAAGAAAATGGCTCGTTAATATTTTAAAATACGTCCTTTCATTAGGACTGAGCGCGGGATTTTTATATTTCGCCTTCTACGACGTTGAAGACTTTCACAAGATATTTCAGACGCTGGCCGACGCTTCAATATTCTGGATAGTAATATTAATCATCACGATGCTGGTTTCCCATTACCTCCGCGCATTAAGATGGAAAGTAATTTTAAATTCGGTAAAGCCGGAAACAAAGATGCTTAACCTTTTCGGCGCGCTTATGGTGGGATACGGAGTTAACTGCGTTGTACCGAGACTCGGGGAAGTATCTCGTGCGGTTGTATTGGGGAAATGGGAAAACCTTTCAAGATCTTCCATGTTCGGCACGGTTATACTGGAGCGTGTTATCGACATGTTCTTTTTGGGCCTTACGATGCTGGTATCCGTCTACATCTGGAGCGAAGATCTTTACCTAAAATTTCCCTGGCTTAAATCGG
>JBJKTB010000234.1:0-3404 GCA_046703345.1 Ignavibacteriaceae bacterium | reverse complement strand
AATTCGCCGGCAAGGATTTGCGTACGCTTTACATTACCGAAGACGAAACCAATTCGGTTTATAAAACGGAAGTGAAAATCCCCGGACTTCGTCTTCTCTGGTCTCCGGCGAACAACTAGAGAAACTCAATACTTTTACTATATTTTTTTGTATAGTAATTTTTAAAAGCTGGAAACCTATCTTCGATCTTATTTTCAGCGATCATCCTATACACAATCATTTTTAGCCTGCCGAAGGCTAAAAATATTATTATCAGTAAAACTTTTTCGGGCCTTTTATTGTTATGTATTTAAAACACCATAATGATGAAAAACTCAAATAGATATATAGACAGCATAATAGGGCCTTTTAACAATTTTATAAAGGCAGAGGCTTCCGGCGGAATATTTTTACTGGCAGCTACGGCGGCGGCGCTAATCTGGGCGAATTCCTCCGCTGCGGAATACTATTTTAAATTGTGGCATACGCATGTTTCATTAAGTTTCGGAAATTCTTCGCTTGACTATTCGCTTCACCACTGGATAAACGACGGTTTGATGGCGGTTTTTTTCTTCGTAGTTGGCTTGGAGATAAAAAGAGAATTTCTTGTAGGCGAACTTTCCTCCTTAAAGAAGACGGCGCTGCCGGTTGCCGCCGCGTTGGGGGGAATGATTTTTCCGGCACTGATTTACTTATTCTTCAATTCGTCCGGAGCGGGGATTGGCGGCTGGGGAATTCCTATGGCTACAGATATAGCTTTCGCTATAGGCATTCTTGCATTGCTAGGCAGCAGAATTCCTATATCGTTAAAGATTTTTGTTACCGCTCTGGCAATTGCAGACGATATCGGCGCAGTGCTTGTAATCGCTTTTTTCTACACCTCTCAGATTTCTATTTATGCTCTCTCTTCGGCGGCGGGCTTTATGCTTTTGCTTATCATCGCAAACAAAACCGGTGTTAGAAATTTATTGATATACACTCTGCTAGGAATCGGATTGTGGATCTCAATGATCTTTTCCGGAATTCACGCAACTATTGCCGGCGTCTTGCTCGCTTTAACTGTTCCGGCATCCTCCAGAATAGAACCGGATAAATTTGTCGAAAGCAGCAAAACGCTTTTAAAAAGTTTTGACGAATCCGGAGAAGCCGGGAAAGATGTTTTAAAAAACGAAGCAAGACTTTCGTACGTTCAAAAGCTAGAGGAAAACTGCGAAATGGTAATGACTCCCCTTCAAAAATTTGAACATGCGCTTACACCCTGGGTGTCTTTTTTTATCATGCCGATCTTCGCCCTCGCTAATGCAGGCGTAAAATTAGATGATAACTTTCTTCAAAGGTTTACCGAACCTGTAAGCATTGGCATTATTACGGGATTGTTTTTCGGAAAGCAGGCGGGAATTTTACTTTTCTCATGGATCTCTGTAAAAATAAAATTAGCAGTAAAACCGGCCGACATAAGATGGACACAGATATACGGGGCCGGTATATTAGCTGGAGTCGGATTCACAATGTCGCTTTTTATTTCCAATCTTGCTTTCACCGATGAGCTGCTGAACGAAGCGGCTAAAGTAGGTATTTTGTCCGCGTCAATTATATCTGCAGTAGCCGGCACCCTGCTGTTATTATATTTTGGGAAAAACGCGATGCCGGGTAAATCTAAGGAGTAGAAACGTACCTCAAAGCTTTAGTATAAATCTGGACGACAAGATATTATATATTTCTGAAAAAAAATTTTTATTAAGCTCCGCAAGCTTTTCAAGGTTTGCCCTTGATCTCAATTTCATATCTTATTATTTATTATTTTTGCAGTACTAAAATCAAATTTTTTTTAAGAAGAAAAAGTAACATAAGAAGGAAAACTATGTCTTTAAAACTTGAGAAGCTGCAGAATTTTCAGGGCAGGAAGGGACCGTTGTTATTGATAATAATGGACGGCGTAGGAATCGGAAAGGAATATGAAGGAAATGCCGTATACATGGCAAAGACGCCTGTGTTAGATAAACTAATGAAATCCCAACTCTACACTCAACTTAAAGCTCACGGCCCGGCGGTTGGATTGCCGAGCGATGACGATATGGGAAACAGTGTAGTCGGGCATAACGCTATAGGAGCCGGGAGAATATTCGCCCAGGGAGCGAAGCTGGTAAACAAATCTCTTGAATCGGGCGATATCTTTAAATCGAGCGTTTGGAAGAAGGTTATTGAAAAAGGTAAAAGCGGCGGAACCGTGCACTTCATAGGACTGCTTTCGGACGGCAATGTGCATTCGCATATAAAACATCTTTTTGCACTTATAAATAAATGTTCCGAAGAAGGCGTAAACAAGGTCCGATTACATATCCTTCTCGACGGCAGAGACGTACCCGGAAGAACGGCTCTTAATTACGTAAAGCCGCTTCAGGAACTTCTCGACAAAATTTCGTCAGCACAAGGCTATGACTATAAGATAGCTTCTGGCGGCGGCAGAATGAAGGTGACAATGGACCGTTACAACGCCGACTGGGATATAGTGAAAAGAGGATGGGATGCACATGTTAGAGGAATCGGCAGAGAATTTAAATCGGCCGAAGATGCGGTAAAGACATTTTACTCAGAAGACGAAAATATAATTGATCAGTATCTTGATCCTTTCGTTATCGTTGACGGCAACGGAAAGCCAGTAGGAAAAATTAAAGACGGCGACGCGGTAGTCTTCTTTAATTTGAGAGGCGACAGGGCCATCGAACTTACTCGCGCTTTTGAGGAAAAAAATTTTAAAGAGTTCGACAGAGTCGAAGTACCAAATGTTTTTTACGCGGGCATGATGCAGTATGACGGCGACCTGCTTATTCCGAAAAATTTTCTTGTTCAGCCGCCGGCCATCGAAAGAAGCGTAAGTGAATATCTCTGCGCCGAAGGAGTTACTTCATTCGCGATTTCCGAGACTCAAAAATTCGGTCACGTTACATTTTTCTGGAACGGTAACCGTTCTGGATATATAAACGAGAAACTTGAAAAATATATCGAGATCCCTTCGGATAAAATTCAGTTCGACAAAGCGCCGAAAATGAAGGCAAAGGAAATAACCGATAACACAATAGAGCTTCTAAGATCCGGCAAATATAAATTCGGAAGGCTTAATTATCCTAACGGCGACATGGTCGGTCATACCGGTATAATGGAAGCCGCTATAACTGCGGTTGAAACTACTGATGAATGCGTCGGTAAGCTGCATCCGGTAATCGACGAACTGAAAGGCATTGCTCTCATCTCGGCCGATCACGGAAACTCCGATGAGATGTATACAATAGCAAAAGACGGTACGAAGGTGCCTAAAACGTCCCACACGCTTAACCCGGTTCCTTTCATCATCTACGATCCGGAATACAATGGCGAATATAAAATGGCGAAGCTTGAGAGCCCGGGATTAAGCAACATCGCATCAA
>JBJKTB010000233.1:0-7434 GCA_046703345.1 Ignavibacteriaceae bacterium | reverse complement strand
TAACGTAACCGGTAGAAGCGTCAGTCTGCAGATATTGAGAAGCTATATTAAGTTTTCTTGAGACGAAGACTCTGGAAATCTTATTCATGATACCCGGTTTGTTTTCGTGGATATGCAGATAACGCTGTTTATTGAAATTCGGGGCAAGCGATACTTCTACAAAGTTGGTAGCACCTATTGTAGATCCCACATCGCTGTACTTTACAAGCTTTTCCGACACCTCAAGCGCGATACTAGACTGCGCCTCTACGGTACTTCCGCCGATATGAGGAGTAAGAATAACGTTTGGGAATTTAAGAAGCGGCGAAGCGAAAGGCTCCTGGTTTGAACCGGGTTCTTTAGGAAAAACATCCACCGCCGCGCCGGCAATCTTGTCCGATTCGAGAGCGGCAGCCAGATCCTCTATATTAACTACGCTGCCTCGCGAGGCATTAATAAGATAGGAACCACGCCTCATCATAGAAAGTTCTTTACGCGTGATCATATTCCTTGTTAAAGGTGTATCGGGTACATGCAAGGTAACAATATCCGAAATATCAAGAAGTTCTTTAAGAGAGGAGCACGATTTCGCGTTGCCCAGGCTAAGTTTCTTTTCTATATCGTAATAATAAACATTCATACCGAAGGCTTCCGCAAGTATAGACACCTGAGAACCGATATGGCCGTAGCCCACTATACCGAGATTCT
Source organism: Ignavibacteriaceae bacterium (assembly GCA_046703345.1). Classification (GTDB taxonomy): domain Bacteria; phylum Bacteroidota; class Ignavibacteria; order Ignavibacteriales; family Ignavibacteriaceae; genus FEN-1297. Next base: position 6,747 of record JBJKTB010000233.1, on the reverse strand, counting down.
TGCCGCGTACTTCAAAAGAGGAAGAAGCGTCTTTCATCCAGCGGCCCTGATGCGCGGCAATATTTTTTTCCGGAATTCTTCTCATTAATTGAATACATTCGCTAATTACGAGTTCCGCAACCGAGCGGGTATTGGAAAACGGAGCATTGAACACCGGTATGCCTTTCATCTTAGCAGCGTTCAGATCAACCTGATTTGTACCTATACTGAAGCATCCAACAGCAATTAAGAGGCCGGCGTTCTCGAGAACCTTAGCGGTAAGATGAGTACGCGAGCGAATTCCAACCATATGTACATGCTTAATCTTTTTAATAAGCTGATCGTCGTCCAGAGAGCCTTTAAAGTATTCGATATTGCTGTAGCCGTTGGAATTAAAATATTCCATTGCATTCTGATGAATACCTTCAAGAAGAAGAATCTTAATTTTATCTTTTGAAAGGGAGTAGCGCTTAACAACTTTTTTAGCCATAACTTATCCGTTTATTCGATAATTATTGCGGAACAAGATTGAATTTAAATTTGAAAAATAATAAAAAGTAATGCCCCATAAAAAATCAGCGGCACAAGTGTGCTGAAAGGCTCAATTAATAACGGCTCGCATTAAAACTGAAAAAATTTGTAAGAAGGGCGTACCGTAAAAGTGAAAATCCAGCCGTGAATTGATCTTAACGCGAAGAGGACAGTATTCATAACAGCCGCTATCTGTTAAAGTCCTGATTCCGCTGTTAAGATTGAGTTATTTAGCGGAGAAGCGAATCCGTATAAATGATAAAAAAGCGTCGCCCGTTTAAATAATATATAAGATAACGGGCGGCTGAATAATTACGGAATAACCGGGGTATCTAGTTTCTTAAGATCGGCATGCAGTTCCTCTTCAGTAAGGTGATGCTCCACGAGCTTTCCGGAGAAATAGGCATCGTAGGAACTCATATCGAAGTAGCCGTGTCCGCTTAGATTAAATAAAATAGTTTTGGGAGTTCCCTCCTCTTTTGCTTTAAGCGCTTCTTTAACCGCGCAAGCGATAGCATGATTGGATTCGGGAGCGGGAATAATTCCCTCGGTGCGCGCGAATTTTACTCCTGCGTCAAAGCATTCAAGCTGATGGAAAGACTGTGCTTCAATAAGCTTGTCCTTAAGCAGCTGGCTTACAATAGCGCCCGCGCCGTGATATCTCAATCCTCCCGCATGAATAGGAGCAGGCATAAACGTATGTCCGAGAGTATACATAGGTATAAGAGGAGTTAAGCCGACGGTATCACCGAAATCGTACCTAAATTCTCCTTTTGTAAGTTTAGGGCATGAGGAAGGTTCGGCGGCTATACATCTTACCTTTTTTCCTTCCCGGAAATTAAGACCGAGAAACGGAAACGAAATTCCGGCGAAGTTAGATCCGCCGCCGAATGAGCCGATCACAACATCGGGGAAATCGCCAGCCATTTCCATCTGCTTAATAGCTTCAAGTCCAATTACGCTCTGATGCATAAGCACATGATTAAGCACGCTGCCGAGAGAATATTTTGTATCGGGAGAGGTAGCTGCGCGTTCCACCGCTTCGGAGATAGCTATGCCCAGACTTCCGGGAGAGTCCGGATGTTCTGCAAGGACCTTTTTTCCCGATTGTGTCTTATCGGTAGGCGAAGCGAAGACATTAGCTCCCCAAGTATTCATCATTAATTTTCTGTACGGTTTCTGCTCATAACTTATCTTCACCATATAAACTTCCAGATCAATGCCGAAGTGGTTGCAGGCAAAGCTGAGGGCGCTTCCCCACTGCCCGGCGCCTGTTTCGGTAGTTAATCTTTTTACTCCCTCCTGCTTATTGTAATAGGCCTGCGCCACAGCCGTATTAGGCTTATGCGAACCGGCGGGACTCACGCCTTCATATTTAAAATATATTTTAGCAGGAGTATCGAGAAGCTTCTCAAAATGGGTAGCTCTGAAAAGCGGGCTCGGGCGCCACATCCTATAAACATCTTTAACCTCTTCCGGTATCTCAATCCATCTTTCCTTTGAAACTTCCTGCTTTATAAGTTCCATAGGAAAAAGAGGCGCAAGGTCATCGGGACCAATGGGCTGCTTTGTTCCCGGATGCAGCGGAGGAAGCATCGGGTTCGGCATGTCTGCCTGAATATTATACCAGTGGGAAGGAATTTCTTTGTCGCTTAATAAAAATTTCTTTGTCTTTTCCATGACTATATTCTTCGAAGATTAATGATAAAATAAGTTAGTTAGATTACAGTAAGTTCACCCTTAATGATTATGTCGTAGTCTAATGCTGTCTATTCCGGTAATCAGATGTTTGCTGATGCGGCAGGCATATGTAATTAACGGCGGTTACCGTCAGCGTTTTGCGCGGCGGTAAGCGCAATGAAGAAAAATTTTTCCAAATATATTTTAATTTAGCGGAACTTTCAAGGAAGTAAGCGCCGACAACCGCTTTATATTTAATTCGAAAGCATGCATTCGGGAAAAGGGATACGATAAAATTAACTAAGAGCGACTTCAAATTTAAATAAGCCTGAATTAATTATACCGGCGGCATAGCAGACCGTCTTGTAAATGAGGAGTTATTTAATAATTTCTAATACTTATTAAGTACAAATAATTATTGCTATTTATAATTTTACTTTTATTTTAGTACACAAAAAAGCAGGCATAAATGGGGGTTAAGCATCCGGCCCTCAGTAAATATTCAGAAAAACAGGATAATTCAGGTTTTGCTAACATAAAAGAATGCCAGAACAAACATTATTTTAAGAAACAAATTCAGGAGACCTTCCCGGAAATTGAAGACGAGGTAATGCACGCCGCAATCGAATCAACCAACCGGAAATTTCACGAGAACGCTTTAACCAGGCGATACGATTCCGGATCGCGCGAAGAAATTTTCACTTCTCTAAACGATATAAACGGGAAACAGCAGCAATAAAATGAGGTGCAGATGTCTCTTGAACTAAGCAGGTACATAAAACTTTTCTTCAGTCTGGATAATCCGGTTTATTATTCCATACTGTTTACTGTACTGCTTTTTACTCTTCTCTATTTGATATTCAGGTATGTAGTTTACCCTCTTCAAAAAAAATACATTTTAGAAAATCAGGCGCTTGAATTAAAAAACGCAAGACTCATGGCTTTATTTGCAGAGCTTGATCCTGATCCGGTAATCAGAATCGACAGCAATGAAAAGATCATATTTACGAATCATGCGGCAAAATTCCTTGAGGGAAACGGCAGCCCGGAAGGAAAGCAGCTCTCTGAAATAATTCCCGCAATTGATTTCCCGGTAAGCCAATACATTAATGAGGACAAGTCGAAGGATATTTCTCAGGTTATAAATTCAAAAAACTACTCGATCCTCTTTCGGGGGATTTCATCTTTAAATATTGCACAGATATATTTTCACGATATTACCGACAAAGTCCTTTACGAAAAGAAGCTGAGGGATCTAACAGAAAATCTTCAAAATAAAATTGAAGAGGACAGAAAACGCATCGCAAGAGAGCTTCACGACGGCATAGGGCAGAACCTTCTGCTGCTCAAAATGAATTTAATCAAGAACTACCAGGAACCGCTCTCCCAAACGGGACAAGAGAAAAACTTCGGAGAGACGATAGTATTTCTTCAGAATACCATTGCAGAACTAAAGATGATACTATTCAACCTTAAGCCGCCTATATTAGAAGACATGGGGCTGGCACCGGCGGTTACAGCTCTTGTTCAGAGAGTATCGGATGAAAGTTCGATAAAGGGAAGCGTAAACATAATGGGGCTCGAAGAAAGGGTGGACGCGAAGATTGAAACAGCGATATACAGGATAGTACAGGAAGCTCTGAACAATATAGTAAAGCATTCGCACGCATCCGAGTTTTCGGTGCAGATGATGAACAAAGACAGGCTTATAAAATTAATGATTATAGATAACGGCAATGGCTTCACCGCGGATAAAATGCATAACATAAGCGGCTTCGGACTTTTAAACATGAAGGAACGTGCTGAGAGTTTTAAGGGAAGCTTTAAGATAGAGTCATCCGCCGAAAACGGAACGCTTATAGTGATAAATATACCCTTAGAGAATCGGCAATTACAGAATCATAGGAAAATTAATTAATCAAGAACCAGGGCCGCGAATATATATAAACGCAAACCGGTTATTTAATAATTATCTGCAAAACTAGTAATTTTATGCCTATAGCTTACATTATAATTTACACTTCCATGGCAGCATGGGTATTGCCGCCTTTCAGGCAGTATAGGACAAGGTATTTTTATTTTTTTCTAATACTGGGTTTGAGCGATCCTTTAACTTATATAGCGGCCAGAATTTTTAGTGTTGACGCTATAATAATCTACGCTTTTTCAACTCCGGTTTTAGTGCTGTCTTTAATAAATATAAAAAATAAATTTAAAATTATACTACTAATTATTTCAGCCGCTTCAATCAGCATGGTTTTAGCAGTTAAATTGGACATGCAGGAAATGATGGTTTATTTATTACTTCAGTATTTCATAATCTGGATTTTAATATTCAGGCATTCAATAATTATGTTATTAGAGAAAGGATTAATAACGCTGTTCAATATTTTCTTAAATATTTATATTTTATCATTACTAATGAAGTTCATAATAATTATAAACAACACGAAAGCAGGAGTTTACTATTTTTACATATCAAGCGCATTTGAAATACTGATAGGAATATTCTTTATAATATATAATGAGAAGAATAGTCCGGCATACAGGCTTTTATCGAAAGGCAAAGAAAGATACGAATGATAGAGTCGTACCGATAGATGAAAAATAATTTTAGAATAATTTCTTAATATTAAATGCGAATATGCCTTTATCAAAGATAATAGTATACATTTCAATACTTATATGGCTGCTCCCGCCGATACGTAATTACAGACACGAATATTTTTATTTTTTCTTAATACTCGCGCTAATGGATCCTCTGGTTTATGTCATTCAATTATTTGTAATTGTATATCCGTTCAGAGTTTATGCTTCGGCCTTAATATTTTTAATCTTTTCCGTAACTAAGATCAGACTAACAAAAATTAATTTCTTCATCCTTTTTTTAACTGCGGCGGTTAATATTTTTATAGCCTTCAATTTATCTTTTAACATGCTGATATTTTATCTATTACTCCAACATATAATAATATTAGTTATAGTTTTGAAGGATTCAATCAAAATTCTCTTGGAAACAGGAGGGATAAGAATTTTTTACGCCGTATTAAGCTTATATCTCGTATCTATTATCATGAAATACTTAGCGAGCATCGCCGATATTAAAACCGGCTATATTTACTATGCTATTACTAATATTTTTGAAATACTAATAGGTTTATTTTTTGCATTTTATAACGAAAAAACCGGCCTAATATTAAGGATGAGACCTGTGAAAGAAGAGGGCTAGACGATATACAGCAGCCATAAAATAAGGGAAATATATCTATATACTCTTAAAGTATAAGTCCACCCTAACTATGAAAAACCCGGCATATTTTATTTTGTCCACTCCAATTTACCAGACATAATCTGTTATGTTCTTTCTACTCTGCAAAGAAACTAAAAGTCCAACCTTAAAGTTAAAAGCGATTGCTTACAATAAAGCCGTATGAGAAAAAGCGAGCCTTTAGCTCAGACCGCTTAATCTTTGACCGAATTTTTCGATAATAAATTGTATTACTCCGTAAAAACGGGAAATATCTAAGGAAATATTATTTATTTAAAGAAGCAGCAAAGATGCTTACAATGCAGAGACAATATGGCAGAAAATCCAACCGGGCAAAAACACAATGAAGGCGAGGAATTAAAGCTACTTAAGAAACAGCTAATTCAGCAGGAGGTACTGCTGGAAGTACTTCAGCAGAGCGAATCTGAACTGATGCAAAGCGCTTTGTTCACAGAGAGCATACTAAATCATCTGCCGTTAGCAGTGTACGTAAAAAACGTATCGGACAGGAAGTATATATTCTGGAACAAGCAGTGTGAAGCATTATTCGGAATAGAAGCCAATAAGGTACTGGGAAAGACAATCTTCGAACTTTATGATGATGCGCAGGCTGAAGAAATAACGGCCCAGGAATCGGCGGTTATTAATGAAAGAAAGCCCTTAGAGACGCCTGAGCTGGAAGCGGAATATTCAAATCTCGGAAAGCGTTACTTCAACCTTAAGAAAATACCGTTGTTCGATAAGAACGGAGAGCCTAAGTTTCTGCTGGGCATTTCGGAGGATATAACCGAAAGCAAAAAATCGGAGAGGCTGTTAAGGCTTCAGGCGATGGCGATTAACAATTCAACCGACGGAACAATAATCACGGATCCTACAAAGCCGGATAATCCGATAATATTCTGCAATCCGGCATTCGAAAAACTAACCGGATATGATGAAAAGGATGTAATAGGAAGAAATCCCAGACTTCTCCAGGGCCCTGAAACAAGCAGACAGGCAATATCAATCCTGCATGAAGCGGTAAAAAACGAACTCGAATGCACATTAACCATAAAAAATTATAAAAAGGACGGAACTCCGTTCTGGAGTGATTTAAAGCTTGTTCCCATAAGAGACGAGAACGGGATTCTGATGAACTATCTGGGAGTTAAAAGGGACATTACGGAAAGGCTTCTTGCCGAGAAGGCATTGATGGCAAGTGAATCGAAATTCAAAAGCATCTTTGAACAGTCTAACGAAGGTATAGCGCTCTGCAATAAAAACGGCGAAGTGATAGAATGGAATAGGGC
>JBJKTB010000232.1:0-6372 GCA_046703345.1 Ignavibacteriaceae bacterium | reverse complement strand
CGTCGTATTTGAACATGTTGAAGACTATATAGACGAGATCGTCGTAGTCGTCCATCTTCGGGCGCTGGCCTGTGTTTAAAATATCTTCGAGCACCAGAGGATGAATATTAAAATGCGCCCCTATCTTCTCAATGATGCTTACATCGTGTATGCCGTCTATGTTTATCCATTTTTTAGAAGCGCTGCTTTTCTTATTAAAATACTCTTCAATATTCTTTAGCGTTTTTTCTTCGGCTCTATTTTCATCATATTCTATCAGACTTATCTTAACTTCTTCGGTGCGGTTTTCGCCCACGTAAACCAAAGTACCCGGAGCAAGTCCTGCTTTTTTAGATTTGCGTTTTATCGATCGGGACATTTAATACCCATTAATATTCTACTGAACATAGAAGGCCTGTCTATTTTTCTAAAAAAGAAATCTAATGAAAAACTAAATAATCATATTAGATTATAAAAACAAACGGCCTGATAAAAATGTTTTTAATTTCCGGAATTGTACTTCAGCTTTTAACAAGATAATCCGAATCGACAAGCCTGCTTCCTTCGCCTGAATGAACCGCGTACTGAAAGCCCTTATGTATTGCGTAAGAGCCTGTCTCTCCCAGCTTGCTAAGCGCGATAAAGCCTACCTGAAAAGTCATGTAGTCTTTCTGTTTTTCGGCTATTCTTTTTACAGCCAGTTCGCATGCTTCCTGCGGAGAGCGGCCTTCTCTCATTAGCTCAACAACAAGATGGCTGCCTGCGATCTTAATAACCGATTCTCCCAATCCCGTTGCGGTCGCCGCCCCAACCTCGTTATCGACGAAAAGTCCAGCACCTATTATCGCCGAATCGGCGACTCTTCCGTGATACTTAAAGGCAATCCCGCTAGTAGTGCATGAGCCCGATAAATTTCCGCTGCCGTCAAGCGCGAGCATCCCGATCGTATCGTGATTATTTTTATCTATCACCGGCTTATAGTTGTTTTCCTTCAGCCATTTCTCCCATGCCTGTTTCGATTTTTCGGTGAGAAGGTTCTGCTTTTTAAATCCGTTGGCAAGCGCGAACTGAAGTGCTCCTTCGCCTACGATCATCACATGCGGGGTTTTGTCCATTACCAGCCTGGCAACGGCAACTGGATGCATTATATGCTGAAGAAATGCCACGGCGCCGGCATTGCCTTTTTCGTCCATTATGCTAGCGTCAAGTGTAACGTAACCATCCCTGTCCGGAAGTCCGCCGTAACCTACGGTGTTTATCTCCGGATCCGCTTCGGTTACCATTACTCCTTTCTCAACCGCGTCAACCGCTCTGCCGCCTGATGAAAGAATCTCCCATGCTTTTTTGTTTGCCGCTGTTCCGAGATTCCAGGTGGAGATGACAACCGGCTTTTTCGGGGGATTATTTTTAGACAGGAAAGATTCTAACGATTTTAGTTTATCGCCGAATTTCCGTGTCGCGGGATGAAGATTCGCTGCGGCCGCAGCAGCAGCTATCAGAGAGCCGCCGATAAATTTACGCCTGGTTGTCATGAACGAACTCCTTTCCAAATTTATATCAGTTTAAAGAGTTATATCCTCTGACCCGACAAGCAGCGGATCTTATTTCCTCTATTCCTTCTGCCTATCTCCCCGATGCTATTTTAAAAGTATCATCTTTTTTGTCGATGTAAAATTACCGGCTGTCAGCCTGTAAAAATAAATTCCGCTCGATAATTGTCTGTTGTTTGTAGTTTGTAGTGTGTTGAATACAACATCATAGCGTCCGGCATTTTTATATCCGTCGACGAGAGTAGCTACTTCATTTCCAAGAATATCGTAAACCTTCAGCAGAACCCTGCCAGCGGCCGGCACCTGATAGCTTATAACGGTTGAAGGGTTAAACGGATTCGGGTAATTCTGCGATAATTCATAACTGGCAGGCTGTAAGTCAGGCTGTGAATTAACGGAAGTAATTATGCTCTGATATTTACCGCGAGCGTTTGACATGTCGGTCCTCAGGTCGGCAACTGAATTGCCTGCGGCTACTGCAAAGCCAACCTGAATTGTTTGTCCCGGCTGTATCGTAAAAGGTCCGCCGGAAGTAACTTCCGAGATATCTCCCGGCCCTGCTTTCGGTTTTCCTATTCCGCTGGAGATAGCCTGCCATTTATACGAATTCAGGAATCCGTTGTATATTCCCCAACTGCCGTCCGAGCCGTCGTTCATTATTCCCCAGTAGCCGTAATCGGCAGATGAGATAAGCGCGGTGCCGACGTAAGTATTCGGATTCCCGGCAATATGATAAGCGTAACCCAGATTGCCCAGAGAATCCCACTGTGTAACATCTCCCTGTCCGGAACTTTCTACCATATCCCAGTCAAAGAATAATCCTGTGTAAAGATTAGTAATTGCTGCTCCCGATGTATTTGTAAAACTGTAGCGAAGAATAATAAAATTATTGTAAGGCGCTGTAGTGTATGTATAAGTCTGAAGTTTCGTAGTTATGCCGAGCTTATTAAATCCGGAGCCGTTGTCGTTAAATATTGCCGAGCCCTGCACGTCGGCAACAGGGCCGCTGCCTATTCTGAAAGGCTGCACGATCTGGAATGAAGTGTCCTCGTAATTCTGATCGGCGCCGCGCGCCTCGTCGGAAATTTTTCCTGAAGAAGTTCCCATTATAAGCGCACCTTCAAACAGCAGGTTGGGGCCGTTTATATATGAGAAGCCGCTGCCTTCGAGGTTTACCGGATAGTCGTTAAATCCTATATTGCCCTTGCTTGTAATTGTCATCGCAACATTGTTTCCTGTCTGCGTTGCGTAAGAAGGATTAACATTTACGCTGAGAAGCTGGAAATCGGAATAGTCGCCGTCGCTGTAATTAAGCTTTAATACCACGTCGTAATCGGGAGGGATCGAATCAGCGAGCGAGAAGGTGAATTCATTTGAGTAATTATCGAATGAGGTTAAAGTACCCGCGCCGCTTTTGCTAAATGTTCCGTTTATAATTTTCACGTACGGACTCATGCTTTGGAGTGTAACCGAAAGATTGTTTACCGGACGGAGGTAATTGGTAAAGTTTATTCCCAGTCCTACAGCCTCGCCCGGCTCAAACACGCCGTCGGTTTTATCTCCGGCAAGAGAATCGGAGAAAGTATATGAAGAAGCTCTGACAGATTCGGAGTTTGTATTTGATACGGCTTTGTAGGCATTTATTCTTCCGGCGCCAAGCATGTATTTAAACCCGGGATTCTGCGCATCAATGTTGTCGCAGTTAACTCTTATCTGCTGAGCTATCTGCAGCGGAGTGTAGCTCGGGAAACGCGAAGCTACGAGCGCAGCGACTCCGGCTGTCAGCGGAGAAGCGAAGGAGGTTCCGTAAAGCTGGTAGTTGTAAGATGAAACGTCCCATGTCGAAATTATAGCGTTGCCCGGTGCTGCAACTCCCACGTAGGTACCGTAATTTGAGTAAGTTGCCTTTACGTCGTTCTGATCTGTGGCTGCTACCGCGAGCACGCCGTTGTAGGCCGCCGGATAAAACTGTTCGTTCGTGCCGTCGTTGCCGGCCGCCGCAACCACCAGCGCGCCCTTTGAAATAGCGTAATTAATCAGATCCTGCTCCGCCTGTGAGTAACCGCTGCCGCCCCAGCTGCAGTTGATAATTTTTGCGCCGTTGTCGGCCGCGTATTTTATTCCCTCATCGCCGAAAATGATATACGGCTCGCCGTTGGAATCGGTCTGATCCGCTTCGGCTGCTTTTACGGCCATCAGCTTGCAGTTGAAGCCTATGCCGGCCACGCCTCTGGCGTCGTTTGTAACCGCCGAAGCCACTCCCGCAACCGACGTCCCGTGGAACGGCTTGTCTTCCATCGGATTGCTGTCGGGCGTTCCGTTCAGCCCGCCGAAATCCCAGCCGATAGAATCGTATTTGAATCCGTCGTTGTCGCTCCAGTTGCTGTTAATGTCTTTCCAGTTATGCCAGATGTTCGCGTAAAGATCGGGATGCATCCAGTCTATTCCCGTATCCACAATTCCTATAACTACCGAAGTATCTCCCTTTGTTACATCCCATGCTTTTGCCGCTTGTATAAGCGCAAGGTTGTACTGCAGTGCGTAGAGGGAATCGTTCGGAGTAAAATCCATTACTTTTCTTACGTATTTAGGTTCCGCGTATTGTATACCGGCTGCGTTCCTTATCTTGGATGCCACTAGAAGCGGATCATCGTTTGAATTATAAGTAACTACCATTATCCTGTTAAGTCCGCCTGTTGTATCGGATGTCTGTACTTTAAACATAGGTTCCGAAGCGGCGAATTTAAATTGGCTGTATTCGTTATTCAGCTCCTGAGTAATGCTCTGGTTTTTTAGAATCGCACCCGCCTGTTCGCTTTTAAGTTTTACAACCAGCGTGTGCGAAAGGTATAATAGGTTTCCGTTTTTAATAATAAGAGTTGAAGGAGAGTTATGATTTATCCCTATGCTGAAAAAAGATATTGTCAATATTACAGCAAGGATCGGTATACTTTTTCTATTTAAAATACGCATATACTTTGATGGATTATGGGAAAAGATTTATTATTTAGTGATAAATATTGGTAATTACATTAATAATTACAACGTACAGCCGCACACTGTGATTTTAAGATTATTAGTCCCCCTAATACAGCCGTAAAAACAAGCGGATTTTATTTAATGTATCTATTATCAGCAAGCGGGATTACTGCAAGTGTTAATCATTATTACACTTGAGTAAAACTGTAAATAATAAATTATGTATGTATTTAAATGTTCTTCCCGCTGTACTTCCGTATTTAACCGGCGACGCTGTATTAATCTAAAGCGACTTAAGCGCCTCGTATCCGGCCTTTATCGTTTTGTCGAGATCTTCTGTCGTATGCGATGTCGATACAAACGCCGCTTCAAATTGCGCGGGTGCAAGATAAATTCCTCTTTTAAGCATTTCGGAAAAATATTTTCCGTAAAGCACAGTATTTGATTTTACGGCCGAAGCGTAGCTGTTTACTTCCTCTTCGGTAAAGAAGAGTGTCATCATTGAGCCGACTCTGTTTAACGCGTAATTTTTATTGATTTTTTTCAGCGCGTCTTTTATTCCGTTTTCCAGGTAAGATGATTTTTCCTCCAGCGCTGTATAAACTTCAGGATGCTCTTTTATATGAGACAATGCAGCGTAGCCTGCCGCCATCGCGAGCGGATTGCCGCTTAATGTTCCGGCCTGGTAAACAGGGCCGGCGGGAGCGACCATTTCCATTATTTCCTTTCTTCCTCCGAAAGCGCCTACCGGGAGCCCGCCGCCAATTATCTTTCCGAAAGTGGTCAGGTCCGGCTTTATTCCGTTCAACTCCTGAGCTCCTCCTTTGGCAACTCTAAAGCCGGTCATCACCTCATCAAAAATTAAGACTATGCCTTCGCTGCTGCATAGCTCGCGGAGCTCCTTAAGAAAATCATCACCGGCTTTTACTACTCCCATATTGCCGGCAATAGGCTCAATTATTATTGCGGCAATTTCTTTCTTATTTCTCATTACAAGTTTCTTAACGGATTCGATGTCGTTATAATCGGCTAGTAGAGTATCCGCCGCGTTGCCTTTTGTAACGCCGGGACTCGTGGGTATGCCGAGCGTGAGCGCGCCGGAGCCGGCTTTAATAAGGAAGTAATCGGCGTGCCCGTGATAGCAGCCTTCAAACTTAATAAACTTTTCCCTGCCCGTGTAGCCGCGCGCTGCGCGTACCGCGCTCATAGTGGCTTCGGTTCCGCTGTTAACCATTCTTACCATCTCGACCGAAGGAACAAGCTCGGTAATAAGCTCTGCCATTTTAACCTCAAGCGCGGTCGGCGCGCCGAAGCTCGTTCCGTTTTCTACCGCAGCAAGAAGAGCGTCTTTGATGAAAGCCGGATTATGGCCGAACAAGTGCGGCCCCCAGCTGCCTATGTACTCTATATACTCGTTGCCGTCCGCATCGTAAATCTTCGATCCTTCGCCGCGCTCAATAAAAAGAGGATTTCCCCCGACCGCCTTAAACGCTCTTACGGGCGAGTTTACTCCTCCGGGAATATACTTTACCGCTTCCTCAAACAGACTTTTGCTTTTTGATGTGTTCATATACTTATCCGTAATTACTCTTTAAATAAATCTTTTGATTCAAAATTTTGAAACTAAATTTACGAATTTAGACATGCTTTTGTAAGTTAATTTTCATGCCTGACGGAATTTTCCGTTACTGTCGGCGTGTAAAAATTTAACGGCGGGAAGAATCCCGGAACATCGGCCTGCCGCTTTGCATAGCGCTGCGGCTTTCCGGATTGCTTTTTTTTACACCGGTGATTAAATATCATTATGCTGATGCCGGTTATACATCCGGCTGTATCCCGGTTTTCTTTCGGGGCTTCCAAATTA
>JBJKTB010000231.1:0-3508 GCA_046703345.1 Ignavibacteriaceae bacterium | reverse complement strand
CATGGGCAAAGGAAAACAACTTACCTTACTTTCATAACAACCATGGTCATGTCATCGGATTGTGTAGTACCGGATGCAAAAGCCTGTACTTCGTTTTTTATTGCGCCGAGTATATCATCTGCAGATTTTTTATAAACGCTCAATGCTAGCTCTTCAAGTTTTTCATCCGAGAATTCATCATCGTTTTTATTCTTCGCTTCAGTAATTCCGTCAGTAAAGAGAATAAGCGCATCGTCTTTTTCAAGCTCGATTAATTCGGAAGTATAAGGCATTATAGTTTTCATTACGCCTAGTATGATGCCTCCCTGGGTCAGTTTTTTTATCTTCCCTTTACGAATCAGCAGCGGAGGATTGTGGCCGGCGTTAACGTAATGAATAGTATTGTGTAAAGTATCTATTACTCCCCAGAAAAAAGTTATGAATTTGCCGTCGGAAGTATTCTCAGATATCAAATCGTTAATAAGTGCGGTAGCCTCCTCAAGATGCATTCCCTGCTTGCAGGTGGTCTTTAAGAACGCCTGGAGGTTAGCCATAAGTAATGCAGCGGGAACTCCCTTACCGGAAACGTCAGCAATAGCAATGCAGAAACTGTCGTCGCTAAGCCGGATTATATCATAGTAATCGCCGCCTACCTGTTGTGATGATTAATTCATTACAGCTAAATCAAACTTTTCGTATGAGGGGATTTTACTCGGGAGCAGATTTTTCTGAATCCCTCTGGCAATGTCAAGTTCTTCTTCCATCTTCTGCTTGGCGAGTTCCTCTTTAAAGAGCCGCCTGTTTTCCAGTGATATTATTGCAAGGCTCCCAACCGAGTAAATAAATTCCACATCCGCTGGCGAATAAGGCTGATTGTTTATTCTTTTGCCTAGAAGTACGAGTCCCTTTGTTTTATTCTGAATGTTCATAGGAACAATCAGCTCGACGTGCATTTCGCTCATTAATGGATAGTTATTTTCAATCTCATTTTTTGTGACTGAATTTTCCAGCGAAAAGAAATCGTAGCTTTTAATCGCAGTTATAATATCATCATCTGAGAATTTGGATTCTAAAATCCTTGTACCTCCGTCTTCGAACGAAATTACGGCAAACTTGGATACCAGAAATTGTCCTATTACCGAATACACAAGCAGCTTGGCTACTTTAACCGAATCTGCCAGGAGTCCGAATTCCTTGCTGAGTTCAAACAGCGAATTAAGTCTTTGTATCCTTGAATCAAGCTCTCTATTAACTTTTTTAAGTTCATTAATCATCAAAGAGTTTTGAATCGCCGATGCTGAGATATTAAGTATGGTACCCAGAAATTCAAGGTCGTCTTCAGTAAACGGAGTTCTGTTTAATTTTTCACCCAGGCAAACAATACCCAGACACGAGTCCGACGAGCTGATACGCTGCACTGCGACCAATTTCCCTTCGTCAAGATAATTACGAAGTTTGTCGTCCTTAAGAAGATTTTCATTCGGCTCAAGTTCGGGAAATGCTGCAAGGTACTCATTCGACAGGCCTTTGAATGATTTCGGCACGAGCGTACCTTCTATATTCAAAGCTATCAATCCTTTTGTAGCCAGAAATTTCCCCATGCAGGTGAGCAGTACATTGTTCAGAATAAATTCGAGATCCAGGCTCGAATTGATTATTCTGCTGAATTCAACCAATGCAGTTAAATTCCGCTTTACTTTAATGTTCTCGGAATCGTTCATTATTCTAATGGGTTGTGTTAACGTTCTTTGAAAGCAAAACCTGATTATATTTACCGGGGATTGACACGTATCTCACCTCATCCATAAGGGATTTCATAAGATACATGCCCAAACCGCCTATACGATGCTGACGGTAATATTTCTGAAGATCTGGATCGGGGATGGAATCCGGATTGAAAGGTATTCCGTTATCTATAATAATAACGGTAAACTTTTTCTTAGAATATTTGAGCCTTACGGTTATATTTCCTTCAGGAAATGATTTGTAAGCATGTTTAATAATATTTGTGCAGGCCTCATCAACGGCAAGAATAATATTATCTATCACATCGGATGGGATATTAATTTCGCTTGCCGCAGCATATACAAAATCGCGAATTTCCGAAAGGTTGTTCGTTCTGCTTTTTACAACCAGCTCTTTTTCTTTTGTATTTTTATTTTGAGTTTTCAAGTTTGTTTGTCTCTTTAAATTTGTTAACAGCTTCTTCTTCGCTTTTAAAGATTTCGTACAAAAGAGGAAAGCCCAGAAGGTCAAAAATATTAAAGACTTTATCGCTCATTTGAGAAAGCTTGATGTCCCCGCTGTTTTCCCTGATCTTCTCGATAAATGCCATGAACACGCCCAGCCCAGCGCTGCTTATGTAAGCCAGGTCCTTAAAGTTTACCACAATGGAATATCTGTCCTTGTCTATCAGTCCCGAGAATGTGTTTTCCAGAACGGGAGCTGTATGGGCATCCAGATATCCCTTAAGATAAACCACATTTACGCCACCTACTTCTTTAACTGAGGTGCTAAATTCTGCCATTCTTCAACTCCATGTTTTATAAATTTTTGTTTCCATTTTAAAATAACTAAAGTGATGTCGTCATGCTGTGAGTTATTTTGCGAAAACTGTGTGACCTCGCTTATAACCATTCGAGAAATGTCTTCAACATCCTTATCGCAGTTCTCCAGCAGTATTTTCTCAAATTTTCGGCTTCCGAAATCTTCCAGCATTAGGTTCTTCGCTTCCGTTATGCCGTCCGTATACAAAACTACCAGGTCGTTTTCTTTCAGATCGATTTTAAACTCTTCGAGTGTCTCGGCAAAATGAGAAGTAAAATTAAGCCCCAGCCCTATTCCGGAAGGCCGTATGTTCTCCACCGCATTTTCTCTTACAAGCATAATGGGACAGTGACCGGCTCTGGCAACCGAAAGCATTTCCTCTTTAAAGTCGATTACGCCGTATGCGGCGCTTACAAAATTTTTTCTGTCGAGAGTTCTTTGAAGGATATCATTGGCTTTAATCAGTATATCTTTCGGATTGGAAATAGTTTTTGCCAGCGATTCGAAAATACCTTTAATCTCCGCCATAATGAACGCGGCGGAGATACCTTTGCCAGAAACATCCGCTATTACAAATCCTAGCTTATCATCGCTGATCTCGAAGAAATCGTAGTAGTCGCCGCCAACCTCGAAGGCCGGAATAAATACCGAAGAGATGTTTAACTTTTCCCTGGCGGGATTGGCAGACGGCAGAATCTTCCGCTGTATTTCCCTGGCAACATCCAGCTCTTTTTCCATTCTTTCTTTTTCGATTGATTCCTCCAGTAGCCTTGAGTTGTCGAAAGCAACTGAAGCATAATCCGAGAACGTATTCATAGTGTCTTTATCTTCATCATCGTACACGTAATCGGTTTTGGTGGCGGTTATCAAATAGCCGCTGATTTCATTGCGCGTTTTAAGCGGCGCGCCTGCTACTCCGAAGAACTGCTCGCTTAAAGAAGGTTTATTTTTATGCTTGTTAAGATTAACTGAAAAATAATCT
>JBJKTB010000230.1:0-3541 GCA_046703345.1 Ignavibacteriaceae bacterium | reverse complement strand
CCTCTTCCTACGGAACATAAAGTTACAATGTACGGCGGCTATGCCGGCATGGGAGTCGGCAATTTTACTCTGATGGGTGAATATGATATTGCTCAGGATTATGAAAGCGTGGGCACCAACTCAGCGGCCGCAATGGTGGAAGGGTCTTACCGAATCATAAAAGGATTAGAGGGAGTTGTAAGATACGACTGGTTTAATCCGAACACATCAATGAATAGCGGAGCGGTTTCGCGGCTGGTGGTAGGAGCCGAGTTTTTCCCTTACAGCTTTGTAGAGGTCCGTCCGCAGTACAGATTCCAGTTCGAGAATCCCGCGGTGAAAAACGATTCTTTCGTACTTCAGTTCCACTTCTATTATTAATTTTTTAAAGAGATGACATCTTTTTAAAAGATGTCATCTCGCTTTAACGAAAATTTAGTCCTAATATTTTCGCTTCTGACTCCAATTTTTTATCGTATGTCAGCAGAGTATAACCGGATAATTTTGAAGAGGCCAGTAAGTGGATATCAACAAAACCTATACCTTTGCCGTATAGCTCATTCTTCTTTATAAAAAGTAAATATTCCTCCAGAGTTACTTTTTTAGATCGTGATAAATTTTTTAAAAGATCAATAACTTCATCTCGATTTTTAAAGCTGCCGCAAGCTAGTTCTCCTAATATAAATTCATGTATTGCAACTTTCCCTTCTCTCAAAACCTGTGACAAGACTTCGTCACCATTTCTAAAATGATTGATCCAAACAGAAGTATCAACGATCACCATCATACTGCTCTACGTCTTTTAATATTCTTTAAATCTTTCTCTGTTGCTCCGAGTTTAGCAAGCCTTTTACTGCTCTCCAAAGAGATTAAAGCTTCAAGTCCTATTTTAACAAGGCTGGTTTTTTCTTTAATTCCGGTTAATATAGAGGCTTTTTCGAGCAGTTCATCATTTATATTTATAGTTGTTCTCATAATGAACCTCATCATATAATATGTATCAATATGTATAATATCATGCACATTGTCAATAAAATTAATTGAAAAGGATAATTTTGCACTTTTCAATATTTCTGACACAAAAAATTATTTATCTTACTGCAAACTTTTTCCCTTCCTGCGCATCTTTATTCATGAGAGTTAAAATGAATTAATAATTTATCGGGGAAGTAATGAAGGACGGAATAAAATTTTTAATTGTATTTGCGGCTTTTGCGTTAGCCGGTTCAAATGAAATTTTAGCGCAGCAGAGCTCCGACAGTCTGCTTCAAAAAGCAAGAAGCTATATGCTCGATCAAGAGTATGCACAAGCGGCTTCCGTGCTTGATTCCGCTTCCTCGTCGGATTCACTTAACGCCAATCTGCTGTACAATCTTGGTATATGCTACCAGGCTATGTCAAAGTATAACTTGGCTGCAGATGTTCTTGCTAAAGCCGCGAATCTTAATCCTAAAAACCTTAATATTCTTAATTCGCTGGGGAACAATTATTTGTCGGCCGGCAGACTCAACGAAGCCGATTTAATTCTGACACGGGCGTTTCATATCGATTCTTTGAACGTGCTTACTTTATCTAGTCTGGGAAGAGTAAAAATGCTGCTTGAGCAATGGGAAAACGGGGCTCATCTTTATTCCGTGCTGATAGACCAGGACTCACCAACCAGCTTTTTTTACGAGCAGCGCGCGCAGTGTTACTATTCTCTCGATAATGCCGATAAGGCAATATTAGATTATCAAATTGCAATGAGGCTCAATCCGTTCAATCAGCATACCATACTCCGACTGAGTTACTTGTATTATCTTAAGAATCAGTTCTTATCCGCTTTAAGGATTGTTGATGCAGGTCTCGCTCATTTCCCTAACCAGACTTCCTTCTGGAAGCGCCGTGGCGAGATATTCTTTCAGCTTAAAGATTATAAAAAGTCGATATCCGGCTACTCGCATGCGGTGAACTTAGGCGACTCATCAGCCGATAATTACAGAAATCTTGGAGTTTGTTATTACTTCCTGAATAAATACGATTCATCGAAATTCTTTCTTGAAAAATCTATCGAGCTTAACTCAAAAGATCCCGTTGCTTATTTTTATATGGGGGCTTCTTATAAGATGACAAACCTGCCTGACTCGGCTCTTGCTTATCTTCAGCAGGCCGCCGATCTGCTAAGAAGCAGCTTCCTGGCTGAAACATTTACCCAGATCGCAGCCGCATACCAGGATAAAGGGGACTACCGTCTTGCCATTAAATATTATAACGACGCCTTCGAGGAAAATCCCGATAAGAAAGTTCTTACATTCTACCTGGCTGTTATGTACGATAAATATTACAAGGATAAAAGCACAGCATTGAATTATTACCGTAAATACCTTGCGGAAACCGATTCTTCCGATAAGAAAATTTTAAGCTACGCTGAAGGCAGAGTAAGAAAATTGGTAGAAGAAAATCATTTCAACAAAAGCAGAAAATAATCGCGGGAATATTTTGAGCGGAAACTTTACTGATATAATAGATTTTACTCTCGTTTATAATCTGCATAAACGGCAGCTTTATAATTATGTGAGTAAAATGCTTAACGACAGGTTTACCGCGGAGGATATTACACAGACCGTCTTTTTAAAGTTATTTGAAAACCTGGACAATATACGCGAGAAGGGAAGCGTCCTCTCATGGCTTTTCGTTACCGCGCGCAACGAGGTTTACTCGTATCTGAGAAAGAAACATGTAAGAAGCGAAAACTGTCTCGACGAGGATGCCGGCTACGCGTCAAAATACAATCTTAATGAAAATGTGGAGAACGAAGAATTAAAAAAGATTATTAAGAACGAAGTAAATCTTCTCGCCGATGATCTGAAAGAAGCTTTTGTGTTAAGGGAATATTCTGAATTAAGCTATAAAGAGATTTCGTCTCTACTCGATGTTGAGGAAAGCGTTGTTAAAGGCCGCCTGTTCAGGGCCAGACAAAAATTAATTGACAAAGTTTCAAAACTTGTAAGGTGATAAAATGAACTGCGATAACTATAAAATGATGATAAACGCGTATGCGGATAACGAAATGGATAAGAGCGAAGAAGCTTTTCTTTTCACACATCTTTCCGGATGTGAAGAATGCCGAACTTATTTTAAATCGCTCTCGCTTGTCTCATCGGGAATAGTAAAGGAAGAATTCCCGCGAGAACTGGAGGAGAGAATATTCATCTCTATAAAGAATAAACAAAACAAAAGAACTTCGAGATTTTTCAAAATTAAGTTTTTCCCGGCCATCTCTTATGCTGCTGCTGCTGTACTGCTGGTTGTAAGCCTGCTGCTTTATTCTGAATTAAATAATTATAAAAATATGATGGTCGAGGTGAGTAGCCAGGTAAAGAACCAGACCCAAACAATTGAAATGCTGTACAACAGTCTTCCGCCGACTGTTGTTCAAGCCACGTATCATGACGCGGTAATTGTAAAAGCAAAAATGTGAGGTGTAAAATGAAATATTTAACTATAAGTCTAATTTTAATTTTTACCGGTTTGTTCTTATTCGGCTGTAAGGAAAAGAGCACCGGAATTGAGATTGTACCAA
>JBJKTB010000229.1:0-3400 GCA_046703345.1 Ignavibacteriaceae bacterium | reverse complement strand
TGAACGAAGCAGGCGCGTCGGTTTATTCCGCGTCAGCAGTGGCGAAAAAAGAATTTCCTGAGCTGGAAGCAAGCCAGCGCGGCAACATTTCGATCGCGCGCAGACTTCTGGATCCGTTAGCCGAACTAGTGAAGATTGATCCGAAATCTATCGGCGTGGGCTTGTATCAGCACGATGTTGATCAGAAACTGCTGGCCGGAAAGCTTGACGATGTTGTGGAGAGCTGCGTTAACTATGTAGGCGTAGACGTAAACACGGCTTCGGCATCGCTGCTTACTTACGTTTCCGGGCTCAACAAAAGAATTGCTGAAAATATAGTTAAGTACCGCGAGAAATCCGGACGCTTTACGAACCGCAGGCAATTTATTGAAGTAACTGGTCTCGGCGAAAAAGCATTCGAGCAGTCGGCTGGATTTTTAAAAATTGTTGAGGGTGATAATCCGCTGGACAACACTTTTATACATCCAGAGTCTTACGAAGCAACCGAAAAGCTTCTTGAAAAATTCAACATGCCTCTTGCTAAAATTAAAGACTCGGGTGCGGTGCTTTCGCTGATAATAAATCAGAAAGGCACAAAAAAACTTGCCGAGGAAATCGGCATCGGAGAGCCGACTCTCTTGGACATAATCGAAAATTTAAAGAAACCCGGGCGCGATCCGCGCGAAGATATTCCCAAACCGATTCTAAGAAGCGACGTTCTTAAGATGGAAGATCTTCAGGAAGGAATGAAACTGAAAGGAACCGTGAGAAACGTTGTCGATTTCGGAGCCTTCGTGGATATCGGCGTTAAGCAGGACGGACTGCTTCACGTCTCCCAGATGGCCGACAGTTTTGTAAAGAACCCGCTTGACGTAATTAATGTCGGCGATATTATCGATGTAACCATAACCGGCATCGATATAGACAGAGGCAGAATTTCTTTAAGCATGAAAAGTTAATCGGAAGAAAGACGGGAAAATCGGACATGTCAGCGATCCCATTTTTCCGTCTTCCTTCCCCCATCTTCCATCTAAAGTATTCTTTTTTCTATAAATCAAAATTTATATATTCCTTTATAATTTCTCCGGTTATTATATGATATATAAATACTTATTGGATATCATCTCCGTAAAAGGAGCCGCTTATCTGATTCTGCTTGATCCGGATAAACTGAAGGAAGAAAAACTCTCTTCCTTTATTGAGCTGTGCGGCAAAAGCGGAGTTGACGGATTTCTTGTGGGAGGAAGCCTTATGATCAACGGCGACCTGGAAGGATTTATAACAAGAATTAAAGCCGTTACAGAACTTCCTGTCATAATTTTTCCCGGCGGAGTTGAACAGGTTTGCGGAGCTGCAGATGCTATTTTATATTTATCGGTAATCAGCGGAAGAAATCCTGAGCATCTTATAGGCAAGCACGTGCTGGCCGCGCCGTTAATAAAAAAATCCGGCATAGAGCCGATCTCGACAGGTTATATAATTGTGGAATCGGGCGCGATTACAACAGCCGAATACATGAGCGGCAGTACTCCCGTTCCCAGAAACAAACCTGAGATAGCCGCCGCAACAGCTCTTGCAGCCGAGTATATGGGAATGAAGATGATCTATCTGGAAGCCGGCTCCGGAGCGGATAAGCCGGTGCCCAACGAAATGGTTAAAGCGGTTTCATCGTACTGCAGTATTCCGGTTATAGTGGGCGGAGGAATTAGAAATCCCCAAACCGCTAGAGAGAAAGTGGAGAACGGCGCAAAGATAATTGTTACCGGAAATTTCTTCGAGCATGACGATAACTGGGAGATGATAAGAAATTTTGCGGATGCTGTTCATATAAAAATACCGGCTTCGGTTTGATGCCGGGCTATTCAACTTAATTCAGTTATTCAAAAGGCAAATATTTGGACAAAATAAAATTTATAACAGACTCGCTGAACGAGAGCGCTGAAACAAAATCGAAAATGCTCGACGCATGTAAAGACGACATTATTACGGCAGCGGATATTCTGACCGAAGCATATAAAAACGGGAAGAAACTTCTGCTCTGCGGAAACGGAGGAAGCGCGGCTGACTGCCAGCATATAGCAACCGAGCTTATGATAAGATTGAGCCACAAAATCTCTCGGCCGGCTCTTCCGGCCATCGCATTAACAACCGATACATCAAATCTAACCGCCGGCGGAAACGACATCGGATATGAAAACGTTTTTGCGCGTAATGTTGAAGGCCTTGGCAGCGAAGGCGACGTGCTGCTGGCCATTTCCACCAGCGGAAATTCCCCCAATGTTATTAAGGCTGTTGAGAAGGCTAAATCTAAAAAGATGAAAATAATAGCTTTTCTCGGCGGAACCGGCGGAAAGCTTAAGCCTGTTGTCGATCTCCCGCTTGTAATTCCTTCGGCAAACACGCAGAGAATTCA
The DNA here is from genome assembly GCA_046703345.1 of Ignavibacteriaceae bacterium. Classification (GTDB taxonomy): domain Bacteria; phylum Bacteroidota; class Ignavibacteria; order Ignavibacteriales; family Ignavibacteriaceae; genus FEN-1297. The sequence goes on along the minus strand of JBJKTB010000229.1, from coordinate 1,008 downwards.
GGAAGGACATATTACAGCCGCGCACATCATTTGCGAGCTTGTAGAAGAAGAGCTTTACGGAGAAAAATAGACTACAATGATTGTTTGGAAACTCTCTTCCAGACAATCTTATCTCCCGCTTTAATTCCGAATTTATCGCAGAACCCCGCGTTAACTTCCAGCACATACATCGCCGGTCCGGCGGACGAATATGTCTGATCGGAAAGGATCTGCGTGTTCCTGCTTATTGAAACGATTTTGTCATTTGAATTTATAAACACCATATCGAGCGGTATGAAAGTATTTCTCATCCAGAAAGTCTGGATTGTATCCTGCGGAAATATAAAAAGCATTCCTTCGTTTTCAGCCATATGTTTGCGGTACATCAGGCCGAGTTCTCTATCAAAGTCGTTGTCCGCAATTTGTATGTCTATTTTAGACTCAACCTGTCCGGTTGTATTCTGAAAAGTAAGAGTACCGTCTTTTCTGAACATATATTCCTTATCAGGTTCGTTCTTCTTAATTAAGTTTGAAACAACAAGAAAAATTATCACCGCTGCGAAGATAACCATTGCTGAGATCTTTATAAGCGGATTCATTCCTGTTTTTGTATCTTTAACAGCGGGTTTTGAAGGAGCTTTCTTCGATTTACCGGGCATAATTCATTCAGTATTTTAAAAATAATTTTGTGTATGTACTAAAATAAAAAAATTTTAGGCTTCATAATAAATATATTCGGCAATATTTACGTATGCTCTAAAGCATAATTTAAAAGTAACTTCATAATTTTTTACCGGAACTTTATGAGCGGGAAGATAATTTCGAGAGAAAAGGTAGAACTGAACGAATTTCAAACGAAAATGATTATCAGCGGCTGGGGACAAGACGTGGTAAATACAACAGTCGTTGAAAAGATCGTATACGATTCTGACGGACTGAAAGTGAAGGGCTACATTGCTTATCCGGTCAATTCCGAAATGAAATATAGCTGCGTATTTTGGAATCCCGGAGTATCCCGAGAAAAAGGCG
>JBJKTB010000228.1:0-4177 GCA_046703345.1 Ignavibacteriaceae bacterium | reverse complement strand
AAAGTTATCTTTGTGCATCTGAAAAATCCGGTTTAAAATTTCCCGTACTGAAATTTTTCCAATCCTTGAACCGATCTCCACCAGTTAAAAATATATCTTCCCGTCCACATCGCAAACATCATAAATGACAGTCCGCCCACTAAATCTATAACATAGTGATACCAAAGGTAAACGGTTGCGAAGATAAGGAGCGTGCCAACCGGGACGAAAAAATATCTTGAGCGGCTTTTCAATCTTACGGAAAGGTACATCACTATAAGAGTAATCATCGTATGACCGCTGGGAAAAACATCTCGCTGAACAAGCGCGGCAGGATTCACGGTTCCCGGCGGAATCGATTCCGCAGAATCTATGAACGCTCTGAGGTAAGGAGTAAAAAACAAACCCGGCAGCTGCTGATTTAAATTTGCGAAATATTGTAGCGTAAACCTGGGGCCGATTCCCGGCAGGATAAAGTAACCCAGGTAAGAAAGATAAAATCCGTAGATAACACAAAATACCGCATAATCCAGAGCAACATATCTTCTGTCGACCAAAAGCGCCAGTCCAAGAATAATTGGCAGAAGGTAAAACGAACTGTAGACGATCTGCAAAATTTCAGTAAGAAGAGGGAAGGAGTATTTTAGTAAAAATGTTGTCGGGTCAGTACCGAACATCCATCTGTCGATTTTTATAAAAAGCCAGTCGTAGTCTTTCTGCCTTATCGGTTCAACCAGAAAGTAGAGTTCCTTAAAAGTTAAAAGTATAAGCGGAGCAATGTACCAGTAATGAACTATGCGCCAAAACCTGTTGTTGTATCTATTTTCAAAGTACGCGATGATGAAAGTGAGGAGGAAAATTCCAAAGTTTACCAAAACCCAGAAGAGCCAGTGTTCAATCCTATCTCTGAAAATAAGATTAATGGCAATTAGGAAAAGATAAAAAACTACAACAACGAGATCATACGCTTTGAGCTTAACTAAAAAAGTTTTTATGATTTCCATCTGCCGAGAAAAAACCGTTATAAAGTATTATTTAATGTCTGTCCGGTTGTCCGGATTTTGTCGCGGGCAAATAAAGAAAGCTTGATAAAATCACCGATTTCCAGCTGTTCCGCACGCAAGGCCAGATTTATTTCAGAACCGTCGAAATTTATGTCCCTAAATATACTATTACTTAATGAATTTTTTAAAGTTTTTCTGCGATTTCCGAAAGATGCTTTAACAATTTTTATGAAGGTTTGCTTGTCGTCTCCTTTAAGAGTGTCATCGTTAAAATTAAGATGTATAACTGCCGAATAAACTTTTGGCTTAGGATAGAATACGTTCGGCGAGACTTTAAAACAAAGCTTTGGTTTTGTAAAATACTGAGTAAGTACCGCAAGAATTCCGTAGTCTTTAGATCCTTTCCGCGCAGTCATTCTTTGCGCCACCTCAAGCTGAACCATAAGCACGGCGTCGCGTACGATAGAATTGTTTTCTATCAGCTTAAAGAGAATGGGCGAGGTAAGATTATACGGAATGTTGCCGATTATTCTGAGCTTGCTGCTCTCATCCGCTAACTCCGGAAGCGGCATTTTCATGAAGTCGCCGCGAATCAAATTTAATCCGGGAAATCTGGCGGCCAGATCATCTGCAACTCTCTTGTCTATTTCCACCGAAGTAAGGGTGCTCACCCTCTCTAGAATTTTTTCAGTCAGTGCTCCCGTGCCCGGACCTATTTCCAAAATGTTTTCGCCGGGAAGGGGAGAAATTTCTTCGGATATTTTATTTAAAATATTCTGATCGGTCAGATAATTCTGGCCGAATCTTTTTAACGGTCTTACTTTTTGCATCTTTAAATTTATACATAACAATTCGGATATCCAATGTTAATGTAAGATTACACGACCGTTCTTGTTTCATCTCGGCGCAATATTTGAAAATTTAAATTTTATTCATAACTTCATTTTAATTTTTTTGATACATCGCTTCTAAACTCGGACGGAGGGACATCTGGAAAAAAAATATATTATCAGCATAGATATGGGCGGTACCAAAATACTTGCTGGGGCTTTGAATTCGGAGGAAGGTGTAATTACCCGCATAAAAAAAGCTACTAACGCAGGTTCGAGCCAGAATGATTATGTTAAAAATCTCGCGGAGTTAGTTTCTCAAATTACCGAAGATGCAGGAATAAAATCTGAAAGTGTTAAAGCGGTTTGCCTGGGAGTTCCCGGATCGCTTAATCCATATACCGGGATGGTTAATCTTGCACCGAATATCGGATTGAAGAATTATAATCTGAAGGAACATCTTCAGGAAAAAATTCCTTATCCGGTATTGATAGAGAACGATGTTAATCTCGGTGCGCTCGGAGTAAAGAAATTCGGAACCGGCAAGAACGCTAAGAACATGCTCGCGGTTTTCGTCGGTACGGGAATCGGCGGAGCACTGTTTTTTGAAAACAAGATTTACCGCGGCTCAGGCTTCGGCGCCGGGGAGATAGGGCACATCGTTGTGAAAAAGGACGGGCCGTTATGCGGCTGCGGTAATCACGGCTGCTTTGAAACTTTAGCAAGCCGGTCCGCTATTGTTAAGAGTATCGAAAAAGATTTGAAAGCTAAGAAAAAAAGCATCATCGTAAAATATTCTGGAGCGAACAAGCCCATTAAAAGCAAAGCAATAGCTGCTGCTTTAAAGGCCGACGACAAGCTTGTGAAGAAGCATGTTTCCGAAGCCTGCGAAACTATAGGTCTAGTTCTTGCAAATGTAAATAATCTTCTCAACGTGGATTTAATTGTGCTGGGCGGAGGTCTGCTGGAAGCCGCCAGCAAGTTTATGATTCCTCTAATCCGCAGCTCTTTCGAAGAGTACGCATTGAAAGATGCGGCAAAAATCGTTAAGATTGTTTCGAGCAAACTTGGAGACGACGCCGCGCTATACGGAGGGCTTGCTCTCGCTGAAGAATTTTTGGACCTTAAGATCTAGACAAACTGCTGCTCTATCTTATTTAGTTTTTCTGAAAGATCCTCCCACTCGGAAATCTTTGCGGCCAGTTCTTCTTTTACGCGGCTGAATTCGTAAGTGGTTTCCTTCGCGGTTGAGGGATTTGAGTAGACTTTAGGGTCGGCAAGCGAACTTTCTAACTGCTTTTCTTTTTTCTCGAGCGCGTCTATTTGCTCTTCCGTGGCTTTTATCTTTTGGATGATTTCTTTTGTAGCGTTGTATCTCTTCTGCCTGAGTTCGGCTTCAAGTCTTTTCTGATCTTTTCTTTTAGCCTGATCCGCTGTGTTTTCTTTTATCTGTTCCGGCGCGACTTCATTTAAGCCAATCGCTTCTCTTTTGGCGAGATAATATTCTATGCCTCCGTTGAAAAGCTTTAAGCTGCCCTTTCTTATTTCCGTTACTTTATTGACGATGGGCGAAAGAAAATCAATATCGTGGGAAACCAGAATAAGCGAGCCCGAAAAATCAATCAGAGCTTTTTGAAGCACTTCTTTTGACGAAATATCAAGATGGTTGGTCGGTTCGTCGAGTACAATCAAGTTCGACTTTGTAAGTAAAATTTTTGCCAGCGCAACTCGGCTTTTCTCACCGCCGGATAATACGCCGACTTTTTTAAATACGTCGTCGCCTGTAAACAGAAAAGATCCGAGAAGCGATCTTAACTGACCGATGGTTCTATCCTCAGCCTGCATGGCTATTGTTTCTACGATGTCCAGATCGGCATCTAGATTGTCGGCAACATCCTGCGCATAGTATGAAATTATCGTATTGTGTCCGATGATTCTCTTGCCGCCGGTTATATCTGTAACTCCGGCTATAATTTTGGCAAGAGTAGTTTTTCCCGCTCCGTTCGGGCCCACAAACGCGATCTTATCGCCTCGTTCGATTGTGAAGTCCAGCGAGTCGAAAATTACTTTAGCACCGTATGATTTCCCGACCGATTTCAGTTCCATATTAATTATACCGCTCGGCGGAGGCGGCGGAAATTTGATATTAATATCATCCTTAAATTCGGGAAGCTCAATTACATTTATCTTTTCAAGCTGTTTAATTCTGCTTTGTACCTGTTTTGCTTTGGTGGCTTTATATCTGAACCTCTCGATAAATCTTTCTGTTTCTTTTATCTTTTTCTGCTGCTGAAGATATTCGTTAACGGCCATTCTGTCGCGTTCTTCTTTAAATTTCAAGTAAGCGTCGTAATCTCCGTTAAA
>JBJKTB010000227.1:0-11658 GCA_046703345.1 Ignavibacteriaceae bacterium | reverse complement strand
TAATCTTTTCCGGTATCGATCTTATTGAACCGATAAAGCTTTTCTGAGCGCTAAGCAGTTCATGCGCTTCTTCAAGCCTTTTCTTTACTTCAGCAGACTTGGCAAATAAAAGATCACCAACTTCCTCAATAGAATACTTTTCAATTTCGTGCAGAACAAAACATAACCTGTTTTGGGTGGGAAGAGACAGCACTTCTTTTTCAAACGATTCGCTGATGATCTGCACAGGATCATCAGGATTGGCTTCGTACTTATTGCGGGCTTTACCAGAAGACTCGCTCTCTTTCATCTGGATGTCGCGCAGTTTATTCAAACTCGTATACACAGCAGCGCCGGTAAGCCATGACGCAAAGGGAATGTCGTCACGCATAAAAGAAATCTGCTTCCAGGTCGAGAGAAAAACTTCTTTTGTAATTTCTTCGGCAAGAGCAGGCTTAGCGGTTAGTCTTAAAGCTACAGCATACGCCCGTCCCGCAGTAATATTAAATAACTGCTCGAATGAAGCGTCGTTTCCCAGCTTAACATTTTGGACTAAAGACTTTATAAATTTATTATCCTGCTCCAAACTTTTCCTCTTATTTATTTCCCCTTATAATTACGGAGAAAGAAATTATAGACGCGTAAATTTACTTCACCGAAATGAAACTGTCTACTTAATTTTACAGAACACTTCGACTCAATTCGCCTACCGGCCGATTACATTAATTCGTTTTCCTTATTCAGTAGCTCTTCAAGCTCTTCAATTTCGGTTACAGGCCTGCTGCAAACATAATTACGGCAGAGATAAACCGAGACCCGCCCGTCTATTTTATTCTGTAATTTTGTGAACGGAGCTATTTTTTCTGTCTCTTCATCCGACGACCGTAGCATAATAATTTTATTTGGAAGAAATTGCCCTCGTATAAAACCAAGCATACTCTTTGTCGCAGCGTCATTCTTCTCGCCGGCAATAACAATTTCGTATGAAGGGCCGAGAGCAAAATCTAATGCACAAAGGTAATAAGTGTACCCGGAAGAATATTCCGATATATTATTATAAAAATAACTTCCGATGCGCGCAGCCTCTTCTTCATACATTTTGTCACCCGTAATTCTTCCCAGTCTTAAAAGGTTCAAAGCTTCTACTGAGTTACCAGAAGGCACTGCACCGTCGTAAATTTCTTTTTGTCTCACAAGCAGGTCTTCGCTTTTATCTGAAGGAAAATAAAATGCGCCTTCATCTTTTTCTTTAAAATGATGACTAAGGTAAGAGTTAAGAGTTAAAGCCTTCTCAATGTACTTTAGCTCGAATGATGCTTCGTAAAGATCGAGCAGTCCAGAAATCATAAACGCATAATCGTCAAGCTGCGCGGGAATGCCGGCTTCGCCATTCCTATAACGATGAAATAATTCGCCGTCGGGGGCGGTCATCTTATCTAAAATAAAACCGGCAGCGTTTTTTGCAGCGTTAAGATACTCTTCATTCCCGATTGCCTGATAAGCTTTTGAAAACGCGGATATCATCAGGCCGTTCCAATCGGTTAATATCTTATCGTCTTTAAACGGCCTCATCCTTTTTTCACGTAACGCAAAGAGCTTCTGCCTTGCCGATTCAACCAGGCCGCGTAACTCCCGCGCACGGACATCTGATTCATGAAGCTGCTCTTCAGGCAGAACGTTTATATACAGAATATTAGTACCGTTCATACCGCCGTGCATCTGGTCAGTCCAGTTTCCTCCTTTTTCAATTCCTAAATACTTCACAGCTGCATCTGATTCACTTTCTGTTAAGGCATTTTTGAATTCTTTATAATCCCAAAGATAAAATTTTCCTTCTTCCCCTTCGCTGTCGGCATCTTCGGCTGAATAAAAACCTCCCTCAGGCGATGTCATATCTCTCATTACATAAGTTAAAATCTCCGACGCGGTTTTCTTATAAAATTCTTTTTTGGTTAATAGATAGGCTTCGATGTAAATAATAGTGAGAAGCGCCTGATCGTAAAGCATCTTTTCGAAATGCGGAACCAGCCATTCGCGGTCGGTAGAATAACGGTGAAACCCGAATCCGACCTGATCGTAGATTCCGCCCATTCTCATTTTAATCAGAGTTTTCTCAACCATTTCAAGAGCTGTCGAATTTTTTTTCCGCTTCGAATATCTCAAAAGAAACATTAGGTTATGCGGTGTAGGGAATTTAGGAGCGGATCCGAATCCTCCAAAATTTTTATCGAACCGGCTTGCCAGCTGTTCATACGCTTTATCTAAATGATCCGGCCCCGGATCGCTTTCCGCAGTTCCGGCTGCCGGTTTACGAAGCGCTTCGGATATGCTCTGCGCGGAAGATAAAATATCGCTCCTCTTATTTGCCCAGATTTCCTTCAATTTGGGAAGCAGCTCAAGCATACCTGTTCTGCCGAAACGGCCCTGCTTAGGAAAGTAAGTGCCGGCGAAAAACGGTTTCTTATCGGGCGTCATTATAATAGTCAGCGGCCAGCCCCCGCTGCCGGTAAGCATCTGACAGACAGTCATATAAATTCCGTCTATATCCGGCCGCTCTTCCCTGTCGACTTTTATAGAAACAAAATTCTCGTTCATCAGCTTCGCCACCTGCTCATCCTCAAACGACTCGTGCTCCATCACATGACACCAGTGACAGGTTGAATAACCCACTGAAAGGAAGATGGGTTTGTCCTCTTCTTCAGCTTTTCGAAAGGCGTCTTCACACCAAGGGAACCAGTCAACAGGATTATAGGCATGCTGAAGCAGGTAAGGACTTTTTTCGTCTATCAGCCGGTTTGATTTTTTTTCCATTTCAATTTCTATTTCGCTGATGTTAAATGAACCTGATTAAAACAAAATTCTTATAAACGTGCTGTGTTATTTTACATGAAGATAACTATAAATTTCTTCAGATTGAATATCATAAAATTTAGCTCAGCACCTTAGGTACAATTTGCAATATCAAGTAACAGTATTTATAACAATCAAATTGATAAAAAGTTCAATTTCATAATATTAAAAAGATGTTCCGCCGGTGGAATTACATTGTTATAAAGCGCCGTTTTTGATAGATTTGTACCACATTTTATAGCATTTTCAGAAGACCGGGGAACAATATTATAATCGTCTTACTTTCATAAAAATGAGGAATTAATATGAATGAAAAAAACAGATTGATTGTGCCGGCGGCGATTCTGGGAAGCTGTTTCTTACTGGGCGCGGTTATACTTTCCTGGACATGGAAATCGAACTACGCGACTAACCAAACAATAACGGTTACCGGCTCCGCTCAGCAGGATATTGTTTCTGATCTAGCAATACTGAAAGGCACATTGGAAGTGCAGGCTCCTTCGGCAGACGGCGCTTACAAGGAGTTAATGAGAGAAAAGCCTTTATTGACGGCTTATTTAAAATCAAAGGGTTTTCCTGAAGACAAGATTGACTATTCAGCAATAACAAACTATCCGGTTTACGAAATAGCGGCTAACGGTTACCAGACAACCAACATAAGAGGATACGTTTACAGCCAGAGGCTTCAGCTTCAGTCGAACGACGTTAATCAGATAAAGAATTTATCTATCGACATCTCCTCACTTATTGAAAAAGGAGTTAATTTCAAAGTCGATATGCCAGAATATTATTACACAAAGCTCGCCTCGCTTAAGGTACAGATTCAGGCAGCAGCTGCTAAGGACGCTATGATACGGGCTAAAAAAATCGCTGAAGCAACCGGCAGCAGTCTCGGCCCGGTGCGCGATGCAAGAATGGGCGTTCTTCAGATTACGCCTCGTAATTCCAATCAGGTTTCGAACTACGGAATAAACGATGTTACATCTATCGATAAAACCATAACGGCAGTGGTAAGCGCATCTTTTAAAATTGAATGAGATTTTTCTAAACAAAGGATATAGTAAATAAATATGACAAAACCTCAAATATGGGTAGCTGCGGTGCTGGTGGTGTTTTTATTATTGTTCATCATTGAGAATAATACTCAAAGATCCGATGAGCAGAAAAAGGGAATGCCTAACGCGCCGGCTCAAATGGGACAGTCGAGCCAGCCAAAAACTCCGGAACAGATGGTAGCAAGCCTAGGCTGCACCGGGTGCCACGGCGCCGATCTTTCCGGTACAAAAATGGCTCCCGATCTTCACGGAATAAAAGCAAACTGGTCAAGAGACGAATTGATAAATTACCTTCGCAATCCATCATCTTACATGAGCTCGGAGAGATTTCAGGCGCTGAGATCGAAGTATCCGAACGTAATAATGCCTTCATTCAGCAATATAGATGTAAAGGAACTGGGGAAGATAGCCGATTACATCCTGCAGCTGAAGAAATAAGCTTTCTAAAATTTTGGTACTAACTAAAAAGCCCCGGCATTTTCATAGCCGGGGCTTAATAAGAAGAAATTCTAACCGAGCTGATTAAGCGACAGTTATTTCTTTTGTCAGGTAAACGTCCTGAATTAAGTTAAGAAGCTTAACTCCGTCAGCCATCGGGCGCTGGAACGCTTTACGGCCGGAAATAAGTCCCATGCCGCCTGCTCTCTTGTTTATGACCGCTGTTTTCGCCGCTTCGGCAAAATCGTTATCGCCTGAGGCTCCGCCGCTGTTTATAAGTCCGGCTCTTCCCATATAATTGTTAATTACCTGGTAGCGTGTTAGATCTATCGGATTTTCAGTAGTAAGTTCGGTGTACATCTTCTCGCTGAATTTACCGAACTTCAAAGCTTTGAACCCGCCGTTGCATTCCGGCAGTTTCTGTTTGATAATATCAGCTTGGATTGTAACGCCGAGATGATTGGCCTGTCCGGTTAAATCCGCGGCAACGTGGTAGTCTTTTTCTTTTGTCTTGAAGTCGTTGTTGCGGGTGTAGCACCACAGAATTGTGGCAAGGCCCAATTCATGCGCATGCTGGAATGCCTCGCTTACTTCAACAATCTGTCTGTCGCTCTGTTCCGAACCGAAATAGATTGTAGCGCCGACAGCGGCTGCGCCCATATCGTAAGCCTGCTCAACGCTGGCGAACATAATCTGATCGAACTTGTTGGGATAAGTTAAAAGCTCGTTGTGGTTTATCTTCACAACAAAAGGAATTTTGTGGGCGTACTTTCTTGAAGTCATGCCCAGAACGCCAAGCGTTGAAGCAACCGCGTTGCATCCGCCTTCAACGGCGAGTTTAACAATATTTTCCGGATCAAAGTACTCAGGATTAGGCGCAAATGATGCTCCCGCCGAATGTTCGATTCCCTGATCAACAGGAAGAATAGAAACATAGCCTGTACCGGCAAGGCGTCCGCTCATGTAAATCCATTGAAGGTTCTTCAGCACGTTTATATTTCTGTCTGTATTTGCGAATACGCGGTCTACGAAATCAGGACCGGGCAGATGCAGTTTTTCTTTTGGAAATTTAGCTTTATACCTCAGTAATGATTCGGCTTCTTTTCCTATTAACTCTTTTATTTTCTCTATCATCGCGGCTCCCATATGGTTTTATTTATGAATCGTTTTATTCAATTAACTCAAAGACAAAAATAACTCTAAATCGACAGGAATTCAATTGAATAAAATGTTGTTTTATTGCATAAGCGGCTCCATATACCGGCTGGTATGAACTGAGATGACGCGTACAAGACTTATAACTGATTTTTCAAACGGATTCTTTCTGCGCTACTTTGATGAGGAATAGTTTTCAATGCTGTCAAAAATACCGGCAGCATGGAAGCGCCCGTTTTCTATGAACCACTTTCCCGTATCCATTCCGCCGCAAACAACACCGGCAAGATAAACTCCCCTTTTATTTGTCTCGTATGTAACGGGATCGAATTGAGGAGTTCTGCTATCGTCATTGGAAATATTTACTCCAGCTTTTTTCAGCAGAGCATAGTCGGAATGATAGCCGGTCATCGCAAACACGAAATCATTCTTCACGGTAACCGGTCCTTGAGGAGTTTTTATTTCTACTTCACATTCTTTTATCTCTGTTATTTCGGAATTGAAATAAGCTTTTATCGAGCCTTCTTTTATTCTGTTTTCAATATCCGGCTTCACCCAGTATTTAACGTTATCCTTTATCCTGTCTTCTCTTATTACCATCGTAACTTCCGAACCGCGCCTGTAAGTTTCGAGAGCAACGTCTACGGCGGAGTTAGCCGCGCCTACAACAATAATTTTAAGATAAGCGTAAGGATGCGCCTCGTCAAAATAGTGTTTTACCTTCGGAAGTTCCTCGCCGGGGATGTTCATATAATTCGGGTTATCGTAAAATCCCGTTGCGATGATTAAGTTATGGCAGCCATATCTTCCTTTGTCAGTAATAATATAAAATCCGCTGTCGTCTTCTTTAATATCCGTTACCGTCTCATACGTATTAACATTTAAATTCCACGAATTTTTTACCCGGCGGTAGTATTCAAGCGATTCTCTTCTTGTAGGTTTGTCGCCGTGCGAAACGAACGGGACATCGCCTATCTCAAGTCTTTCGGATGTTGAGAAGAAAGTCATGTTAGTAGGATAATGAAATATCGAATTGACAAGGCATCCTTTTTCAATTATCAGATGGGACATGTTTCTCTTAACGGCTTCAACGCCGCAGGCTAGCCCGATTGGTCCTGCCCCTATTATAACAGCATCATAATAATTTTCTGTCATTTGGCATCCCGTACATTGTTTCTAAAAAACCAAAATGAATTTAAAGATTTCCGTGATAAATAAATTTGACGGAATTTGCATTGCCGAAAAATTCTTAATGTTTTGCCGGGAAATATTATTATTTTTATTTTTGCCGGTAAGTTCGGTTAAATCGGGAAGAAGATGAGCTCAAAAGAAAAATCTCCTGTTATATGTCAGTGGTGCGGCAGGCCGGCTGAAATAATCTGGGTGCACGGACATGGCCAATGCTCCGTTTGCGGAATCAATGTTGAAGAGTGCTGCCGGGGCGAGCAGTGTGAAAATACTTCCGGTGAAATTGACGATACCGAAAAAAAGAAAAATAATATGAAAAATTTAAAACTTATTACCTTCGATCTGGACGGCACACTGGTAGATTCTTATACCACAATCTTCAAAACGACAGAAAGAACACTGCACGAACTCGGGATAAAAGAACCATTAAAAGAAGATGAATTCCATAAAAGGATCGGGCATCATTTTATAGACATTTTCAGGGAAATGAATATCCCGGTAAATGACTTCGACGAATTTATAGAGATATATAAGAATCTTTACTTTGAATTCATCGGTGAATCTTCTCTTTATCCGGGAACCGAAGATCTCCTCGCCCTTCTTCAAACCGGAGGTATTGGCGTCTCGCTTCTTACAACAAAAGGACAGGGACAGGCAGACCAGATAATAGATCATTTCGGACTAAGGAAATATTTTACTTATGTTATGGGACGAAGAAACGGCGTAGCAAATAAACCTTCCGCCGAACCGCTGCTTTTAATCTGTAATGAATTGAAAGTCTCCCCGGGCGAATGCATGATGATCGGGGATACCGAGCTGGATATTAGAACCGGCAAAAACGCCGGGACAAAGACATGCGCGGCTCTTTACGGCTACCGCACAAAGGAAGAGCTTGAAAACGAAGATCCGGATTATATTATTTCAAGTATAATAGAGCTGGCTGACTTAATCAGTATTATCGATTCTTAAGATGCCGAATAGGGAATTATAAAAATACGGGGAGCTTCATTTAAACTCAGGCATATTACTTCAATTGATAATCGACTAATATATCGACTTATATTTAACGAAATTTAAAACGCGCGGATTTACATTATTTTCAATAATCCGGTAATCAAACAATAATTTACTGGCTGCTAATGATGAAAATTAAAACTTCAGTACTTTCGATTCTTTTTATCGGTGTGTTCACCTGTTCAATATTATCTCAATCCGTCCCCCGGCCGAAGCTTGTTGTCGGTATTGTGATCGACCAAATGAGATATGATTATCTGTACAAGTTCAAACCATATTACGGCAAAGACGGATTTAACCGCTTAATGAATGATGGAACTAATTTTACATTTGCTCATTTTAATTATGTACCGACTTACACTGGTCCCGGGCATACATCCGTTTATACAGGCACCACTCCTTTCTATCACGGTATAATAGCCAATGACTGGTTTGATAAGTCTTTAAAGAAGATGGTATACTGCGTCAGAGATACCGCTGAATCCACGGTGGGCAGCAATGATAAGGAAGGCGCCATGTCGCCCGATAACTTACTCGCTACCACAATAACCGACCAGATAAAACTTGCTACGAACGGAGCATCCAAAGTCATAAGTATCTCGCTTAAAGACCGGGCTGCAATTCTGCCCGGCGGACACTGGGCTGATGCAGCTTACTGGTACGACAATAAGAACGGTAAATTCATCTCTTCTTCTTATTATATGAAGGCCCTTCCTGAATGGGTTCAAAAATTCAACGATAGAAAATTGGCGGATAAATTTCTTTCTGAAAAATGGACGCTCTCCAAACCGGTATCCGACTACGATATTACAGCGCCCGACGAATCTCCCTTCGAGAATGATGTTTTTTCTGAAGGCAAAACTTCCTTCCCCCATTCTTTCGAGCATGTTAAACCGGCCTCACGATACGGGATTTTAGAAAGCACTCCCTTCGGGAATCAGATAGTTGAGGAGTTCGCGAAATCCGCTCTGGTTAATGAGAAGCTCGGCATTGGAAAAGAAACAGACTTTCTTGCCGTCAGCTTTTCTTCCACGGATTATATCGGTCACGCCTACGGCCCAAATTCTTTTGAGGTTGAAGACACATATATAAAACTGGATGCTCAGATCGCCGATATACTAAAAGCACTGGATAAGCAGGTAGGGAAAGGGAACTATCTCCTCTTCTTAACCGCAGACCACGCGGCTTTGGAGGCGCCTTCTTTCAGAAAAGCCCACCGGCTGCCGACAGGGGGTCTAGGATATAAAAGCGCCCTAGATTCATTACGCGCTTTTTCCGACAGAACTTTCGGCGACTTTAACCTTATCGAAAACGCATCCAACAAACAGATATTTATTAACCGTGAAAATCTGCGCGAACATAATTTAAATATCCATAACGTAACCGTAGCATATGCGGATTATTTAAGATACTATTACCCGGCTATCGCTTCAGTCTTTACTCGTGATGAACTGGCCGGAGAAACAGCCGAACGTACTTCAACAAATCTTACTCTAAACGGATTTAATCCGGCAAGATCGGGAGACATTGCCATAACTCTGCAGCCGGGATATCTTCCGAATTTCCTGAAGAAAGGAACAACACACGGCGCGCCGTATTCCTATGATACGCATGTTCCCATGTTATTTTACGGCTGGCATGTACCGAAGCAGACAGTTAACGCTCCGGTCTATATTGTTGATATTGCAGCGACAGTGGCTGATTTGATTAAGATTACCGAGCCGGATGCGTGCATCGGTATTCCGCTGATAAAATGATTCTTGCTCTCTAAATTTAAATATTTTTCAGAGGCGTCCGCTAAGACGTCTCTGAAAATAATATTGAACAAAATCCCCCACCTACCAGTTTGCTCCTAATCGGCAGGTGTATAACAAACGTTATTTAATTGGGTTTTATTCGGAGTAAATCGGAATTCTTTTCAACGATCATTGATTTATAGACACTTTCAATTTTTCTCCTTCGGTTCTCGCTATAACAGCCGCGCCGCACGAATCGCTCCAAACATTTACTGTGGTTCTGCACATATCTAGAATTCTGTCCACCGCCAGAATTAATCCTACTCCTTCAAGCGGCAGCCCCACCGCTGTAAGTATTACGGTTATCATCACCAAACCCGCCATCGGTATTCCTGCGGCTCCGATGGACGCGAGCAATGCCGTAAACACAACAATCATCTGATGAAAGAAGTCAAGATGTATTCCGTAAGCCTGCGCTATGAATATCGCCGCAACGCATTCGTAAAGCGCCGTACCGTCCATGTTAACCGTAGCTCCGAGCGGCAGTACAAAGCTTGTTACCTTATTTGATACACCCGCCTCGTTTTCTACTGCATCCATGGTCAAAGGAAGAGTAGCAGATGAAGACGATGTGGAAAATGCAGTGAGCAAAGGCGTTGTTACAGCTTTGAAATGTTTCCAGGGATTTGCTTTGCCGATGAATCTTAATATCAACGGAAGAGTGACGAAGGCATGAAATGCAAGTCCCAGCAGAACGCATAACATATAAAGCCCCAGCCGCCCCACTATTTCAAGCAGCGATGCGCGGTCTCCCGCCTGCTCGGCTACTACGCCGGCCACAATACCGAATATTCCGAGCGGCGTAAACTTTATTATAAATGAAGTAAGCTTCATCATTACTTCAAAGCCGCCGTTGAATAAGTTGATTAGCGGCGACTTATATTTTTCGGCAACCTTTGTAATGAAATAACCGATCATAATTGAGAAGAATATTATTGCAAGCATATCTGCCGAAGAAAGAGCCTGGAAGATGTTTGTCGGTACGAGCCGGAGCAGAATGTTTCCCACGCCCTGAGAAGCCGCATGAAGTCCTTCCACGTTTCTCTTAAATCCCAGATCGGCACCCACACCCGGCTGAATGATGTTTACAAGTATTTGTCCGATAAATATTGCGGCAAGACTGGTGGTTATATAATAAGTTAAGGTTTTCAGCCCCAGCTTGCCGAGATTCTGCACGTCGCCCACGTTCGCTACTCCGGAAATAATAGAAGTTAGAATGAGCGGAACGATTATCATCTTCAGCGCCCGCAGAAAAAGATCGCCCATCCATTTTACGTCTTTTACATAATCCGTAAAAAACAGTCCGAACAAAGCGCCCAGTACCAGCGCAATTAATATTTGCCAGTGAAGTTTTATTTTTATCTTAAACATGAGGCGTGAATGTTTTTATGTAGAATTGACTTCAATAAAACATTTTTCGCTTAAATTCAAAATATTAAAACAAAAACTTATAGATTTGGCTTTGGGGAGTTGAGAGTATTTAATTAAAGCAGATGACTCAGAATTTCATCGCAAAGCGCGTAGCCTTTTCTGGTCAGACGGATGTAACCGCTTTCTATAACAGCAAGACTTCGGGAAGCAAGATCTTCAAAATAATTCCGCTTCTCATCCAGCCAGCCTCCGCCGAATCTTTCGGCGAAATCTTTTTTATCCAATCCTTTGCTTCGTAACGCGAGCATAACGTATTCGTCAAGCATCTGGCTGCTGCTTACTGATTCGGACCCGGCAACCGCTGTTCCGTTTTTACCGATTTCAGTTAGATATCTTTTTAGACTGGAAAAATTCCACCATCTTTTCCCGCCGACGAAGGAATGCGCTGAAGGCCCGAAGCTGAGGTAATCGCGGTATCTCCAGTACGCGTTGTTGTGCACGCATTCAAATCCAGGCTTGGCGAAGTTGGATACTTCGTACTGGCCGAATCCCCGATCTTCCATAAAATCCATTGTCATTTCATAAAGATCGGCGTCATAATCATCATCCTGCATAACTATTTTTCCATCGAGCACCATTTTGTTAAGTATTGTCCCCCGCTCAAGGATTAAGCTGTAGGCTGAGAGATGATTGATCGGTAGCGTTACCGCTGTTTCAAGATTCTTAAGCCAGATCTGTTTGGTTTGTTTTGGAAGGTTGAAAATAAGATCTACACTTATGTTATCAAATCCAGCGGCGGCGGCGTTTTGTAC
>JBJKTB010000226.1:0-4492 GCA_046703345.1 Ignavibacteriaceae bacterium | reverse complement strand
TTTGCCCTTCGTTTTTTGTCGCGGTGCAAATGGGAAATTAAAATAATTTATTATCTTTAATTAAGAGTTATCTGAAACGTGCAACTAACAAAAGGCGGATATGAAAGATGTTATCAAGCTCGAAGAATTAGGAATGTTTGCGCTGTCGATCTTTTTATTTACGCTGCTCGGTTATGAGTGGTGGCTTTATGTCCTTTTGATACTTACTCCTGATATATCCATGCTGGGTTATCTTGTAAATCCGAAGACCGGCGCAGTTCTTTACAATATATTTCATCATAAAGGGCTAGCTATAGCAGTCTATCTAGCCGGAACATACACATTCAGCCCGGTGCTGTTAATAGCCGGCATAATCATGTTCGGTCATTCCAGTATTGATAGGTTTTTGGGCTACGGACTTAAATACACCGATGCTTTCAAACACACTCATCTCGGCATTATAGGAAATAAAAGTTAATAGCCCGGAATAACTGAGTGTGTCGGAACACTAAAGGTTCAATACGTCGAATCCCTTGAAATGTGAAGGCATCTTATTCCGCAGAGAAAGGAAATGATGTTATGAAATACACTATAGAAGGAAACGATTTGAATTTCGATCAGGAGGTACTGTCTTCTGATGTACCTGTTATTGTAGATTTCTGGGCGCCGTGGTGCGGCCCGTGCAAAATGGTAGCTCCTGTAATTGATGAAATCGCCAGAGAATATATGGGGAAACTAAAAGTAGTTAAAATAAATACCGATGAGAATCAGGAAGTTGCATCTAGGTACGGTATAAGAAGTATTCCGACTCTGGGTATTTTCAGCAACGGAAAAGTAGTCGACGGGATAATCGGCGCGGTTCCGAAGTATTTGATCGAGAATAAAATTAAACCGTATATACCGGCGGTCAACTAGAAAAAGGAACGCTGCACCTGAAAAAATAATTCAATCGGATTTCCGCATGCTTTGGTAAAAACCGGGAAGAAGATTTGGGTATTGAGAAAGTATTTCTCTCTTCGTCGTCGGTGCTCGGGAAATGTTATTCCAGCACTACGCGGTTCGAAATCTCGTTTGTGTCATCCGGCTTTACGGGAAAATGTTTGCTTAGAATTTCGCCTACTCTCTCCACACCATGTATAATCCCCTGACAGAATTCTCCTTTAAGGAACATACTCTGCATTTCATCTTTAATGATGTTCCAGGTGTCTTCGGTTACTTTGCCGTTAATGCCGCTGTCGGCTAGAATGTAGAATTGTCTTCCTTCAAGCATGATAAATATCAAAATTCCGGTTTTGTCTCTTGTGTTATGAATACCGAGCTTGACAAACTCTTCTTCGGCGGATCTTCTTACCGTTTTGCTTTTGCCGAATCTCGGTAAACGTTCTTTTATGCTCACGCAGATTTCACCGGCGGTTTTATTCTCGGTTTCTTTTATCTTGTTGGAAATCCTCAGAAGCTCGTCGTCGTTTAAAAAATGATGAATAAGTCGTGTCGGCATAACAATATTTACCTCCGGCATAAAGGTAAAAAAGAAGCGGAAATATCACAAGAAGTATTAAGTAATAAACTGCGGGCCGCATAAGGCCCCCCGGATGTAAATGAAATGTACTATCCTATCTCTTTTTGACTACAATATCGCCGCCCGAAGTTTTAGCGTAAACTGTGTTGCCTCCGTTGTTAAAATCAGCTTCGTATTTTGAGGAAGAGATCTTTTCGGCGTTGTTGCCTTTGAAGGCGCATTCTATGTCGCCGCCCGAAGTATACAGTTCAGCGTGGGCGTTAAAATCGGCCGGAAGCTTAAGCTTAATATCGCCGCCGGAAGAAGTCAGCTTTATTCCCTTATTATCGCCTGTATAATCAAGCGTTACTTCGCCGCCGGAAGAAGATGCTTCAACGGTTCCGTCGCTTCCCTGCAATGTTACGTCGCCGCCGGAGGAAGAAGCGTATATATTGCCGGAGAATGAATGAGTCTGAATATCTCCGCCGGAGGTTTTAAGTGTTATATCACCGGAATTATTGTCCAGACTAATATCTCCGCCGGAAGTACCCACTTTCAGTTCTCCGTTAGTATTCCTAACCGCAACGTCTCCGCCCGAAGTCTTAAGCTCTATATTACCGGTAAGATCTTTAAGCTGGATATCACCGCCGCTGCTAGAGACATAGGCGTTATATTTGTCGGGAATTATTAATTCAAATCTCAGTCTGATTCCGCTGCCGAAATTAAACAGGCACCATCCGCCTTTTCTCTCAGCCGTAATTTCCACACCGTCTTCGGTTGAGTTGAATTTAAATTCGAGATGCTTTTCCGCTTACTCATTTCCCAATACTTTTACGTATACCTTCGGGTCTGTGGAAGTGGTTACTATTACATCCCCTGAGTATGCTTTGAGCGTAAGCTTTTTACCGGGAGAAGTATCAAAGGTTTTTTCGTGAAGAACCGTTAGGCTTCCGCCGTCATCATTAATATAAACATTGCAGGCAGTTGCGGAGAAACTGAGGAAAATCAACAGGGCAGCGAAAAGAAACAAACTCGGTAATGAATTTTTGTGAATCATCCTAAATCCTCCATATTTATATATACTGTTAGACCCTTCTTCTTTTCAAAAGGTTACTGTTATTACTCCTTTTAATTCTGCAAAATATACCGACGGTACCGGCAAATACCCATATTTTAATGATAAGCGGAAGAATTATTACTGCAGCGGAATGATTATGATGCGAACTGCGGTTGACCGCATTGTAATTTTGAATTTTTCTATGTATCGATTGGTAATTTTTACGGCGAGGATAGTCTGCCGTTATGCCGGTTTGATGGCGGTTATCCAGCGGAGGATAATTTTTATCTTCGAGAGGATCCCATCCGATGGTCCGGAGGGTAATTTTTATCCTCTAAAGGATACCTGCCGATGGTCGGGAGTATAATTTTTATCCTCTAAAGGATACCTGCCGATGGTCCGGAGGGTAATTTTTATCCTCCGAAAGATACCTGCTGATGGTCCGGAGGGTGATTTTTATCCTCCTAAGGATACCTGCCGATGGTCCGGAGGGTAATTTTTATCCTCCGAAAGATACCTGCTGATGGTCCGGAGGGTAATTTTTATCCTCCCAAGGATACCTGCTGATGGTCCGGATGTGAAAGAGAATATTGGCGATAAGACTAGGGGCAATTCGATACTTTTCGCGTATTTGCGGGTTATCCGTATAGTCAGACTCGATGATTTTTCAGGTCAAATTATCACTTCCGGTTTGCAGGTTAACGACACAGCGGACTTTTCATCAAATTCAATTGTCGATCCCTGCCCGGCTTATATAACTTATTTTCATGGAAATATAAACTAAGGAATATTTTCCGGATGTTTCGCCCCGTTTGTTTTTTCTGGTGAAGCAGGTTATATTCAATCACGGATTTCAATTCTCAATAAACCCAACGCATAAATTAATTAACGGAGTTCCAAATGAAAAAGATTCCGGTTTTATTGCTAAGTATTTGCCTTGTGTTTGTATTCTCATCTTATAGCGCTGTCTTTGCGCAGCATAAAGAGAGTAAGCCTGCAAAGGAAAAAGAAGTCCACTGGAGTTACTCGGGCGAACACGGGCCGGCGCATTGGGGAGATTTGAAACCGGAGTACGCGCCGTGCAAAGACGGCAAGTCGCAGTCGCCTATAGATATTGAAAAAACCTACGCAACAAAACTCGGCAGTCTCGATATAAATTACCGGCCGTCTCCCCTAAACCTTGTGAACAACGGGCATACAATCCAGCAGAATTATGAGTCCGGCAGCTACGTTACAATTAATGGGATGAAGTATAATTTAATTCAGTTCCATTTTCATACGCCCAGCGAGCATACTGTAAACGGAAAACACTACGCGATGGAACTGCACCTGGTTCATAAAAATAAGAACGGGAGACTGGCGGTAATAGGCGTGTTCTTTAAAGAAGGCAAGTTTAATAAAGAACTTCAAACTTTGATCGATAATTTTCCGTCCGGAATAAATCATCCTAATCTAAATAAAGCAATTTTGATAAACGCAGCTCTTCTCTTACCTAAAGACAGATCCTTTTACCGCTATTACGGATCGCTTACTACGCCTGCATGTACGGAGGGGGTTCTTTGGAATGTAATAGAATCTCCTCTCGAAGCCTCAAAGGAACAGATCGGGAAATTCAAATCGCTTATGGGAAACAACGCAAGACCGGTCCAGCCGCTAAACGACCGGTTTGTGCTGAAGTCGGAATAAATTTATCAGGCACAGCGTTGATTTAAAGAAACCGTACGTGGGGATTTTTTTACCACGAAATTATTGCGTGATAAGCAGGCTCCGGTGAGAGTTATCACTCAATGTTGAAAATAATAAATCAATTTTTACATGCCTTTTTGTTTCATTTTTTACTGGGAAGATCGTGCTTGATTCAGTCCGCGGATGCGAAATCCAGGTTGTAATTACAAAAAAATAGTTACGGGGAATCAGTAACCGAATAAAAATGCTAAATTAACGGTTGAAATATTCTT
>JBJKTB010000225.1:0-4796 GCA_046703345.1 Ignavibacteriaceae bacterium | reverse complement strand
GCTTTCCTCCGGATTTTTTAAGCACAAATTTCATTATTAGAATTCCGAAAACGGCGGCTGCTATGTCCGCAGTCCAGTCTATTATATCGCACGACCGACCGGGAATATACAACTGGTGAAGTTCGTCGAGAGCCGCATAACATCCGATAACGATAATCGACGTGAGCGATGAACGATTTTTAAGCTTTGGGAACTTCTCCTGGGAAAATAGAGCCGTATTCAGTAAAACCGCCAAAATTAAATAAGCCGTAAAATGTTCTATTTTATCACTTACGGCTATATCCGGCAGGTCGTTTCCGGGTAAGGAAGTCGCGATTAATAGAACAATCCAGTATGCCGCAAGCGGGAGATATATTAGTCCGGCTTTATGTTTTACCAAATAATCAAGCAAACGAGTTCCTTAAAAATTTGATCGCCGAAGGGAGTTTATTAATTATATCGGTTGCGGTATAGCCGAACTCGGTATAATCTTTTAACAGCAGATCAGCAGCCAGACTGTGAAGATAAACTCCGGCAAATACCGCGTCTTCAATGCTCTTACTCTGAGATAGGAAACCTGCTATTGTCCCTGTTAGAACATCACCGGTCCCGAACTTTGCCATCCCCGGATTGCCGGCCGAATTTATCACCGCGTCGCCGCCGGGAGTAAAGATGATTGTCGGAGCTCCTTTTAATACCAAGTATGATCCGGTTTTGGAAACAAAGTCTTTACCGAAGAAAAGCAGGTCATCCTCAAGTATTTTAACGTCCACACCGATCAAATTGGCAAACTCGCCGTGATGGGGCGTAAGTATTAAATCACGCAGGTCTAAATTTCGGAAAGCCTCACCGCTAAGCGCATAAATTGCATCCGCATCGATAACCATCTTAGAGCATTTACGGTTTTTGATTATTTCCCTTACAGCGGCCTGAGTGACTTCCTCCCTCCCAAGTCCGGGGCCGACTGCAAGAACATCCGCCCACTTTAACCTGCTTTCAATTTCTCCGAGATTATCTGAGCTTAAAAATTCTTTCCCGTCATCGTTGTAAGCGCTAACAACAACTTCAGCTAGCTTCTTCCCTATAAGTTTTCTGGCCGACTTAGGAAAAGCAAGAACTGCGGCGCCTGCGCCTACCTTCAAAGCCGATTTTGAAGTAAGAGCCGCTGCTCCCGGAAGAGCTCCGGATCCGGCTATTACATAAACCTTGCCCGCCGAATATTTATGCGCATCTTTCTTCTTCTTCGGAAGACAGCGGTACACATCCTCAGGCTCTATTAAATAATCATTAGTCTCAAATTTATCGAAGTGAGAAAATCCGACTCCGATATCCCCCTTCGTAACAATCCCCGACTGGATGAATCCTGCGCCGAAGAACAATCCTTTTTTAAATTCTCCAAGTGTTACAGTCATATCGGCGCGAAACGCTTCTGACGCAGAGCCTGTATCCGCATCAACTCCCGTAGGAATATCAACTGCAACTTTGAATGATTTTATGCTGTTCAGATTTTTTACCAGTTCGCTAAACGGCTCGCGGAGTTCTCCTTTGCCGCCGCTTCCTAACATCGCATCCAAAATCACTCCGCAATCGGAAACATACCTTAGATCTTTTACCGACGTATATTTTTTTATGAATAGATTTTCGCTCTGCTTTGAGATGTTTGAAAGGATCTTAAAATTGGCAAGACAATCCGGCGACATCCCCTCTTCATCTCCGATGTAAAGAACCGAAACATTAAAGCCGGCATTGGCAAAATGCCGCGCGCATGCGAAGCCGTCGCCGCCGTTATTTCCCTTTCCGCAGACTATCCCGATTTTTTTAGACTCGGGATAATAACCTATCTTTTCGATGATGGAATCAAATATAGAAAGCGAAGCGTTTTCCATAAGTAGAAGGCCGGGCATCCCGAGTTCCATAATGGCATACTCGTCAATTTCTCTTATCTGTGCGGTTGAAAACAGGGGTATCATAAAATCCGTGGTTATTGTTTATTTAAAATAATGCATGAAATCCACAGAAGAAAGAAAGAAGTAAAATCCGTGAGATGACTTATGTTAAATTATAAGAAAGAAGAAATCATCCCTATAATCGATCCCGGCGCTATGCCTATAGCGATTACAAGCAAGGCTGCTATTACAACAGCTAACGTGCCTGTAGAACTTTTTTCGAGGGAAAGCTCGCCTTCGGCATCACGGAAATACATAAGCACCACGATTCGCAAATAGAAGTACACGCTTATTACGCTCGACAGTACGCCCACAATAGCCAGCCAAGTTAAATGAGCTTTTATTGCGGAGATAAACACATAATACTTGCCGAAGAAACCGGCAAACGGAGGAATCCCCGCCAGAGAAAACATGAATACAGCCAGCAGCGCGGCCAGGAACGGACTTCTGGATGCTAGTCCGGCGTAAGAATTTATATCCAGATTGGCTTCCTCTTTTCCTTCTATGAGGGCAACAATACCGAATGCGCCGAGATTCATGAATGTGTACGCCGCGAGATAAAAGATGACTCCCGCAACTCCTTCCTGATTTCCGGCAGCCAGACCGATTAGCATATAACCGGCGTGAGCTATCGAAGAATAAGCAAGCATTCTTTTAATATTATCTTGGGATAAGGCAACAATGCTTCCGAAAACCATTGAGAGAACTGCTATAACTGCGAGGTAAGGTTCAAAAATATTGTGCGCCACACCGCTGAATATTACGCTCAAAGTGGCGATAATTGCACTGAAAGCCGCAGCTTTTCCGCCGGTGGAAAACAACGCGGCAACGGTTGAGGCTGAACCCTGATAGACATCGGGAACCCACATATGAAAAGGGAAAGCAGCGATTTTGAACGAGAATCCTATAAGGAACAGCAGGATACCTACGTCGAACAGAAGATTGCCTGTTAATCCAGAAAAGGATGAAGAGATAACGTCTATGGAAGTAGTATGGGCTGTTCCGTATATAAGAGCAATTCCGTAAACAATAAAACCGGTTGCGAACGCGCCCAGCAGAAAATATTTTAACGAGGCTTCGTTTGCCGTTGCGTGTTTTCTGTTGAGTCCCGCGAGCGCGTAAAAACTGACGGACATTACTTCGAGCCCGAGGAAGATCATAAACAGATCTTTAGCGCCGGCCATCATCATCATACCAAGGACTGATGTTTGAAGCAGCAGATAAAACTCTCCGTAAAATATTCCGTACTTTTTAAGATAATCTATGGAAAGCAGCGATACGATTGCCGCGCCGAAATTGAATATAAAATAAAATACGTTAACGTTGCCGCCCGTGGCGAGCATATTTTGGAATACTTCCGAAACGGAGTTTACCGTAAGCAGAGCGTAGAAGCCGGCGGCTAGGAAGATCATTATTGAAAACCAGCCTAGGATAGCCGCGCCTTTAGAAGAATACATCTCGATGATTAGAGATATAACAATGCCGGCGCCAATAATTATTAACGGAAGTATATTGTAAAATTCTTGTATGTTGTTCAGCATATTTACTCTATAAATAAAATGTCTTCGTCGGTTTTTTCGACGGTTAATTTATGGTCGTCCTCTACGTGGATGACCAGCTTAATATGATTTTTGAAATCGAAGATGTCCTTCTTCTTATCGACAACTATCAGTTTAATTGATTCGTATTTTGAAACGACATCCTTCAGATTTTTGAACTGCTTAAAATATATTTCTGTGAACTCATCGGTTTCATTTATGTAAACGAGCTTCGAGCCGGGCGAGAAATCCATGATGATATCGTCATCTATAATTACCTTAAGGATGTAGCACGAAAACGGCAGAAGAGCTCTGTTGCCGTAGTAAAGCCCGGTGCTTCCGTCTTTTATGACTTCTTCCAAAGATTTCATTTTTTAACCCCGTCCGTAAAAAAATATAAGCCAAATAACAGTAAAAATCGGTATTAAAATAACCAGCGAATATTTTATCATGTATGTAAAGAAACTCGGCATTTGAATACCGGCTCTCTCGCTGATCGATTTCACCATAAAGTTCGGTCCGTTGCCGATGTAAGTAACGGCTCCGAAGAATACGGCAGCGACGGATATTGCCTGCAGATAAATTTCGTCTACCGACACGAAATGCACAACCTGCGATTTTACCGTAACATCGAGCGCGTATTTGCCCATCGCCGCGCTAAGAAAATTCATGTATGTAGGAGTATTATCAAGTACGGCCGACAGCGAACCGGTAGCCCAGTAAAATACTCCAGCGTTTAGTTGATCGCCCAGAACTCTCGCTTCGTGAGCTATTATCTGAAGAGCAGGTATCATCGTAGCGAAAATCCCGATGAACAGATAAGCCACTTCTTTTATCGGCTCGAAATCAAATTCGTTATCTTTCAGAATTCCGGTATCTGCAGTTCTGTAAGAGAAATAAACCACTGCGAACATAATGATTTCTCTTATGCCGAACGGAAGCGGAGAAAGGCTCGGAACCCACGGCATTACCTGCGGATCAATAAATACCGCAAGTATAATTACAGCAAGATAAATAAGGTTCTTAAATCCCTTCACCTGAATTCTTCCTGAATATTCTACAGGTTTATCGCTTCCCTTTTTGTTCAGCATATCGAAGACGTAGAAAGCGAGAAGTATCAGTATCAGCGCATGAATCCAGATGTACCAAACGTTATCGATTACCCAGAAGAAAGGCACTCCGCTCAGAAATCCGAGGAACAAAGGCGGATCGCCGATCGGGGTTATAGCTCCTCCTACATTGCTAACGACGAATATAAAGAAGATTATATGATAAGGAGCAATTCTGTCCTTATTCATCTTTATAAACGGCCGATTTAAAAGCATCGACGCAC
>JBJKTB010000224.1:0-5413 GCA_046703345.1 Ignavibacteriaceae bacterium | reverse complement strand
TTTTTGCCCCGTAATTTCGCCGTTAACCGCAGCAGCGGCTTCAGCCAAAGTGATTTTCATTTTCCAGTCCCGTTCTGTTCTATTGAAGTTTTAATTTGTCCATTACAAGGGGAGTAATATCGTATTTGTCCTTCGCGTAAAGAAGAATAACCGCACCGCTTCTGTCGAAAACGAAATCGAGATTCTCGTCCTTTGCAACATCTTTAATCGCGTTGAAAACTTTATTTTGAACAGGCTTCATAAGTTCTTCCTGCTCCTTGAACAGGTCGCCGTTAGTGCCGAATTTCTGATCCCTGTATTCTGTTATTTTCTGATCCATCTTCTTGATTTCGGCCTCGAGGTCGTTTCGCGTCTGTTCAGTCATAATTAATTTGCGCTTATCGAAGTCGTCTTCTTTAGCCTTTTTTTCACCTTCCATCTTTTTCAGCTCGTTCTGCCAGTCTCTTATCATCGCATCAAGTTTTTGCTGAGCGTCCTGCGCATCAGGAAGTTTGTTTAATATGGCTTTGGAATCGACGTAGCCGATCTTCAACTGGCCGTAGGAAAGGCCGACAAAAACAAATACGGACAGGATGAGGGATAAAAAGATATTTTTCATATTCTCTCCGTCAACTTTAGTTTATGTTTTCTTAAAGATTTTAATTAGCGGTAAAAATATCTTCCTTATTATCCCTCTCAAAATAATGAAAGATGTAGAAGAAATTACTTAAAACAGAGCAGATACCTTTCCCCTGCAGGGAAGGTATCTACTCAATTATTTTCTGGCCGCAGAATTTAAGAATAAAATATAACGAACATTTTTGCGGAATCTCAGTTACCGGTTTTGAGTAAATCCAGTACTTTATATGTAATATCGTATTGAGGATCTGCATAAAGAAGAACTACGTCGCCTGCTTTATCGAAGACGAATTTCATATCTTCCTTCTTCGCGATCTCTTTTATCGCCTTGTAAATTTTGTTTTTAACAGGAGTAAAAATCTCGTCCTGCTTCTTATATATCTCGCCGGTGCCCTGGGCAAATTTTTCTTTCCTGTAATCCATAATCGCCTGTTCCTGCGAAACAAGTTTCTGCTGACGCGCTAATTTTTCTTTATCCGGCATCGTGTTTGCCTGCTTCTGATAATCCGCCAGAGCCTGCTGGTATTCCGCCGTCATAGTATCAAGATGAGCTGTCCACTGGTTAGTAAGCGCATCAAGATCGCCTTGCGCTTTAATAGCCTCAGGAAGCTGGTTAAGAATTACCTGTGAATCAACGTAACCGATTTTTTGAGTCTGTGCGAATAGCGAGCTGCTTCCTATAAAAAGCAGAGCAGAAAATAAAAGATATTTTTTCACTTTAGTTTCCTCAAATTATTGTATTTAAAATTCTGTTACTAAAATCCTTTTCCGAACTGAAAATGGAACAGCCAGGCAGGCTTCTGCCCGTTAACTGCTTCCCTGTCGAATCCGTAACCGAGATCGAAACCTATCAATCCAATCGGGGTAATCATAATTCGTGCGCCTACACCAACCGATCTTCTAAGATTGAACGGATCGGTATGCTGAATATCCAGAAATACGTTTCCGGCTTCGGCAAACGTTAAAAGATATAACGGAACCGGTTCAAGAGCAACGGCAAACCTCAGCTCGGTTGTAAACCTCAGCATAACATCCCCGCCGAGCACCTGACCTGCAGCGTTCTGCGGGCCGATAGATCTGTCATCGTATCCTCTAAGCGGCGTAGTTGCAATTACTAGACCGTTGCCGCCCATAAAATATCTCTCGAACGGCACCATGTAATATTTTGTCTTCGCGTCCAGTTCGTGTATGTATCCCATATCAGCAACAGTGTAGAGCGCTATTCTGTTTGTATTAAACAAACGGTGGTACCATTCGGTGGTAAAATTAATTTTATAATAATTTAAATCGCCCGGCAGAAATGGACCGCCGGAGATTTGTGCGTCCAAAGAAATGTTAGAACCCTGCGATGGGAAAATGGGATTATCGATATCTTTTCTGCTTATAGTCGCGCCGAGCGTTACCTGATGTGTTCTTCCTTCCGCATAGTATCCGCCGCCGTTTAATACATCGTTATACTGATATCTTAATAATCCCTGTACGTAAAAATAATCATCAGGCCATTTAAGCCTGCGGCCTACTCTTATTGTTCCGCCGGACTGGCTCATGTCGTAAATATACTGCTGCCTTGTATCGAAGACTTCAAAGCCGACAAGCGTGGGTGTATCGTAAAGCCAAGGTTCAGTAAAGCCGAGAGTGAATGTTCTATATATATTTCCTACGCCGAACTGCCAGTTGAAACTGAGTATCTGCCCGCCGCCTAAAGAGAAAGGATGATCAAGGGCAAAATTGCTGAGAGTAACACCAATCGCTCCGCTGAATCCGAAACTGCCGCTGTAGCCGACCGACGCATTAAGATAATCGCTGGATTTTTCTTCGACGTTAAAAGAGACATTTACTGTGCTGTCGTTTTTAAGGTTTGTCCCGATTCCTTCCGGGCCGTAAAGTTTTTCTACGTTAAAGTATTTAAGATTGGCAAGCTGCTGTATGCTTCGCAGCAGAAGTCCGCGATTGAAATAATCTCCAGGGATCGTATAAAGTTCGCGGCGGATAACTTTGTCCTTCGTCTTGTCGTTTCCGGTTATATCCACTCTGCCAACGCGGAACTGGTTCTTCTCGTCCACGCGTATGTTGATGTCCATCGAATCTCTGCCCACCCTTGTCTCAGTCGGTTTCAGATTGAACATCAAATATCCGTTATCGAGATAAAGGGCTGATACATCATTTTGAGCCTTGTTGCCGTGAAGGTTCTGGTCGAACTTTTCAAGATCGTAAACGTCGCCTTTTTTGAAATCTAGCCTTTCGTTCAGTATCTTATCAGAGAATACGGTGTTGCCATCCCATGTGATATTTCTTATAAAGTACTGAGGACCTTCATATACTTTTATAAGAATTGTCAGATCCTTTTTGTCGTCAGAATAAATCAGGGAATCCGACAAAATCTGCGCGTCCCTATAACCGTTCTTCTGATAGAATTTAACTATTGATTTTTTATCTTCATCGAATTTTTTCGGATCAAACTCAGCGCTGCTCCAGAATTTCCACCAGACCTTCTCCTCCGTGTTGTCCATCTGGCTTTTCAGTTTGCTGTCGCTGAATGCTTTGTTTCCCTCAAATTCTATTTTTCTTACGACAACCTTTTGGTTCTCCGTAATTCTGATCATCAGCAGCACACGGTCTTTAATCTTATCGATTAAGTTTAGATAAGTCTCGTCGTTTATATTATACTTAACCGTGTACTCGTCAGAAAAATCTTTTTCATTGCGCCATTTAACGTCTATTTCGTCTTTAGTTGTATCTGCCGTATAATAAACGAAGTGGTATATGTTAACAACTGCGTTAAGATAGCCGTCCTTTTCGTACATCTGAAGAATTGTCTGCTTAATTCTGGATTCTTCCTGCGGCTTAAGTATCTGCCCGCGCTGCATATCTATTTTACCCATAATGTCCGAAGTGCTTTCCTCTTTATTACCCTGAAGAACAACCTTTTCGAACCTTGGATATTCTTTAACTTTAATAAGAAGGAAAACGCCGTCGCCTACCTGCTTGTCAACTAGGATCTGAACATCCGCAAAGAGATTCAGAGACCAAAGCTGCTTTATAGCGTTCATCGTCTGATCGCCGGGAAGTGGTATTTCGTCTCCTATTCTAAGACCGCTGTTTGCTATTATAGTTGCTGCGTCTGCGGTTTTGTTTCCTTCAACCGAAATACCTAAAATTTTATATGTCTTGGACGCCTGCTGTGAGTAAGTTAGCGAAGTTAAGAGCAATAATATTATTAGTATGAGATTTCTACGCAATTTCTTTGGGAAGGTTTGAAACATTCTTTAAGCCTTTGTCATTCTTTATTAGTTGTTCGCTGACTTTGCCGAATCTGCGCTCCCTTTTCTGAAAGCTTTTAATTGCTTCGTAGAGGTGCTTCCTTTTAAATTCCGGCCAGTATACATCGGTTATGAAAAATTCAGTGTATGCTATCTGCCAAAGCAGAAAATTGCTTACTCTGAATTCGCCGCTTGTTCTGATTAACAAATCGGGATCGGGTATATTACTGGTGGTAAGATGCTCTGAGATGAACTTCTCGTCGATATCGGAGGCTTTAATTTTTCCGTCTGCCGAAAGAGCGGCAACTTTTTTAAACGCTTCCAGAAGTTCCCATCTTCCGCTGTAGCTTAAAGCTAAGTTCAGAGTCATCCTCTCGTTGTTCTTTGTTTTTTCTTTAGCCTCATCCAGTTCTTTTTGAACTTCTTTCGGGAGAGTTTTAACGTCGCCGATAGTGTTAAGCTTTATGTCGTTCTTAATTAATTCCTCGCACCGGTCTTTAAGACTCCGCAGCAGCAAGCGCATAAGCGTTGATACTTCGTCTTTCGGTCTCTTCCAATTCTCGGTGGAGAATGTATACAATGTTAAATATTTTACCCCTATTTGAGCACACGCTTCGGTAATTTCTCTAACCGTATCTACACCCCGCTTATGCCCTGCAACCCTCGGTAATCCTCTTTTTCTGGCCCACCTGCCGTTGCCGTCCATAATTATCGCAATATGAACCGGAATTTCACCCGAACTTTTTAACTCCTTCTGCAGCTTTGCATCGGATTCCGATTGAGTTTTACCCAAATTTATTCCTTAAAAATGATAAAACGTGTAAAATTAACCTTAACACTATTTAATGTCAAGGTAAGCAGGTTTCTGCCTATATGGAACAATCTATTAACTAATTTCGAGTGAATAATTTATAAAGAAAGTCTTTATTATGAAAGGTAAAAAAGAGTAGTTTTTAAGGTAATTATAAAGGGACGCGGACTGCACAAATTTCCAACATGTTCGGGCCTAAATGCGAATTTCCGGCTAATCTTTCCAATTCCACCATTTCATTTTCTCTTTATTTCTTCAGCCGCCGACAGTATTTGCGAAATAAACCGAAGAGCGGAAAACATATAAAAGGCACCTGTCCTGCTGCACTCCCGCAAATTTATTCGCCTGTTCATAGAGCCATTCAGCATCTAAACCCTTCAGATCCGATACCCTGAAGATTCCGATATTATTCAGGTCCTTGGCTATAGATTTGCCTACACCCGGAATGTTGATAAGATCTTCTTCATCTACTTTTAATTTTTTCATGTCTTGTCTTGTACTTAAATTTCTAATTCTTTCTTCAGAAAAGAAAAAGAATTTATCCTTTTTCATTTTCCGCAAAAGTTAGAACATATCCATTGTTGTCTATAACAGAAAATTCTGTTGCGCCGTAGAATGTTTTTTCAAGTCCTTTAAGGATCTTCACTTTATCCTTTATGCTTTCAAAATAATTTTTAATTTCCCTAATACTTACATAAAACATAAGTGAGCCCCCGTTAAGCCG
>JBJKTB010000223.1:0-4792 GCA_046703345.1 Ignavibacteriaceae bacterium | reverse complement strand
TGAAAGGCTGAAGGAGGATCATTGTATAAAATAAAAAAAGCACCCCGAAAGGTGCTTATAATTTATTGTTGTTATGTTTTTGTTTGTCCGGCCTCTGCCGAATCAGGAATGCCGGAGTTTTAGAGCGCTTTTAGTTTTTGTTGAATCTCTTCGATTTCTTTTTGAGCTTTTATCTTTTTGAAATAGCTAAGAGCAGCGGTGAAATTGGCCTTGCTTTCTTTCTGCTTGCCCATCTGCTGGTAAAGTACGCCGAGTTCATTAGCAGATTCGGCGTAATTCAACTCGTTGCTCAATTCTTTGTTTATTCTTAAGCTTGTGAGGAAATAGTTTTCCGCAGCATCAAAATTGTTCAGGCTTCTCTGAATAATTCCCTTTATCTTATAGATATCGGCGATAGAAAGCATGTCGTTTGTTTTATGGCATATTTCAAGAGCTTTCTCCGAATAGGCCTCTGCCAGCAGAAGATCGTTCAGTCTGGTATACACATAAGCCTTGCTGAGATAGGAAATACCGAGCGAAGGGAGATAACCGGACTTGTTGGAAGCCGCTATACTTCTGTCAAACGACTGAATCGCGGATTTATAATCTCCTTTTTTAGTAAACATCATACCCATGTTGTGATGAATCTCGGCGATACGTTTAAGATCGTTAATCTTCTCAAAATTAATCAGGGCACGCCTGTAATAAGTTAACGCGCCGTCGAGATCGCCCATAATATTCTTGATAACGCCCAGGTTGATTTCCGTCTTGCCTTTCAGCGCAACGTCATTGTCGTTCTCAAGGAATTCTAGACTCTTTTCAAGATGCTCGCCTGCTTTCTTCAGATTTCCGAAATCGCCGTAAATCGTGCCGAGCAGGTTCTCACAGTTTGCGCAGCCTTTATAGTCGTTGTCTTTTTTATAGAGTGCGTAAGCTTCTTTAATATAATTAAAACTGACTTCCCAAAGCGCCTGTCTGCTGAATACTTCGCCTAAAGCCAGAAGAGCGCTGCCGGTAAGGTTGTTAAGTTCTTTTTTGCCTCTTGTTTCCTTTAATATTTTTTCATGGATATAAACAGCGGAAGCAAGCTCACCAGAGGTAATTGTAAAATGTCCGAGTAATAAAAGGAGTTCAAGAAATTTAAAGTTGTCAAGTTTAGTTTCTGCATACGTAATCAACAGGTCCATCTGTGACTGCAGCTTAAAGAATCCGTCCAGCTCGATATTTATATGGTCTTTCTGCAGCTGGCTTACCGAAGAGCCCTTAGAACGCGGCTTTTTGGCGTACAAAAGCTTAGCCGAAAACTCGGCCATCTCTTTTTTGCTGAAGAAAGAACCGAAAATATCTTTTAGGAATTCTTCCCGTTTTTTATCGAGTGCGTCCACTTTTGCACCATGTATAGTTTTACGTTTATTAGGTTTCAAAATACTAAATCTTTATTATTTTGAAAATGCATATCTTGAAAAATGATCTATCTTAGCGCCCTTTAATATTATTGTTCCGAAATACTTTAATACGGTAATCTGAGCATACTGAACCGGCTGTTCCGATCCGTCGTCGGCTACGTAATAGAACCCTATATCCTGGGTATTCATTCCGTGAAGGTCCAATCCCGTATAGGTTAAATTAAGGGTTAATGATTTATTGAATACCATGTGCGGCTGAAATATAACCGCTGCATACTCAGGATCTGCGGTCATGGTAATATCTACATCGGATTGGTCGAACGCACCTGCCGGCACAAATAAGCTTGCGAATACCGAAACCCTTTTGCGTTCATGTGTTTTGTATGAGTCGGAGAGAAATATTACTCCGCCTCTGCTGTTGGAAATTTCCTTAGATGAGGAAGAAGGTTTATCTTTGCTTAACGCGGCTTTAGCCGGTAATTTTATCAGCTCTTTATGAGCTGTCTGAACCGGAGATATCTGGTTATTAGTACCAAGGTCCGAACATCCGAAATACACCAGCCCGGTTAACAAAGCGGCAACTATTATTCTTTTCATTTTGAGTCCTTTTATTTTTTTACAATATCTCTAAGTAATATTGAGTACTTTAGGCAGTTAGGTAGGAACAAGAGCTATGCCAGCTGGGCAATCATCTTTTTAGATTGGAATTCCGAACAAATGAGTGAGATCGGTAAATTTTACCTTTCCCCTTGTAGTAATAATTACTGATTCATAAGACTACTGGCTAATATGAACCGGCAGTAAAGAAGTGTATGAGATACTATACAAAAAGAATATCGCGTCAATTAGGCTGAATCAATTGTTTTGAACAGGCTACTGAATTTAGCGCCTGAGAAATTGAAGTGTCGGCAGTTTTATTTCAATCTTTTGACCGCCGCGCATAATATTAATTTACTTGATGATTTTAGAAATTTCCTTAAACTCGTCTGTGCCGGAAAATACGAGCAGCTCGAATAAGATTGATTCCGTAGTAGTTACTTCCGCGCCGTGAGTCTGCATTCTATGAAGAGCGAAATTATAATCGTTTTCGTGCCTGGAGGAGACGGCATCGGCGGCAAGATTAACCTGGAAGCCGTTTGCAATCAGGTCGAGCACTGTTTGCTGTACGCAAACATGGGATTCGATTCCGGCTACCACTACCTGCGTAACATGATTATCCCGCAGTCTGTTGAAAAAATTTCCTGCGCCGGAACAGCTGAAGCTCATTTTCTGTATAGCGCTTAGTCCTTCAAGCTCCTTCAGAAGAGAAGCGGCGGTTGCCCCCAGTCCTTTGGGATACTGTTCGGTGTAAAATATAGGAATGTTAAGTACTTTAAATCCTTTAATAAGCTTGAGAGAATTTTTTATAACGGCATCCGGCGACTGCATTACATTGAGTATCTTTTCCTGAATATCAATTAAAAGCAGAGCGGTATTGTCTCTGCTCAATATTTTTTTATTTCTTTCAATTGTTCCGTCCATTTTCAGCTCCTAAAAATTAATTTAATAAATTGGATCCATGCCGTACTTGCCGCATGCGTACATCATTAATATAGATGCTAAATCAACCAGAGCTTTTTTCTGATCTTCAGAATATATAACAAGGTCGTAAACTTCGGCCACAAACTGCATGTTCTTTAGAATTTTATTCAATTCAGTGTAAGTGGGAGTTCCGTGCCAGTTTGCCACCTGATTTACAAGCAAGTTCTCATGTCTTCTCAGGAATTCGGTGAATGAGATTGTTTTCTTAGAAATCGGTGTTCTTGGTCTGCAGATATTAATAAGATCGTTGAAATACGTATCCCATTTTTCCGCGAGCTGTTTATTTCTGTCCCTCATAACGTATCTGGCTTTTTCAAGTGAGAACTTAGCTTTAGTATTAGTTTTAAACTTAGGCGTTAACGCGTACCCGTCGTAGCTAACGTAGCCGGTATCGTCCTCAACATATTTCCATCTTTTTGCCAGTTGTCTTTCAGTAAGAATAACAATCACTTTATCAAGAGCGCTGTCTACAACTATAAATTTACGCTGCTGCTCATTAATAACTGTGAGCCAATGCTCCCAGTTATCTACGCTTAATATGCAAGGCAGCCCTTGTTTAAGATGATCGCTTAATACGTGAATAGCCTCGCCCGGAGTCTCACGCCTGAAATATTTCATCTTGCAGTCGAAGCTCTTCGCTGCTTTCGCCAGGCCGATCTCGTCGGTTCCGTACCACCATGTACTGCCTGCTTTTTTTGCTATCTCTCTCTCGTTTTCAAATCGCCCAAGCATTATAAGCGCATGCTTAAGCGCAAAAGGCCCGCACTGGTATTTGTATGGTTGTGGATAGAAGCTCATAACTCTGCATTTTTTATTTTTTAATTTAAGTAATGTTGATGATTAAATCATCAAACAAATTTTGTTAAGAGGGCGATTTTAATTATTTTTATTCCGAATGATGAAAGAAAATTTGAAAGTTGCTGTAGTTTTTAACGAAGCCAACCCTGAATTTTACGTTAAGTCGGGTGAACAGGCTGCAAAAGAACTCAATTTTGTCCCTTATTTTGAAGTTGAAGAGCTTACTCCCATAGAAGAGTACGAACTTCTTGCAGAACGACTCACAAAGCACGGCCTAACCGCATATCCTCTTAATATAAAAGACGACATTCAGCTCCTCCTTAACGACATAAAGAAAAACAAGCCCGATGTTATTTTCAATTTTATAGAGGTATACAAAGATAATTCGCGGCTCGAGATGAATATTGTCGGACTTCTGGAACTGATCGGTATTCCTTATACCGGTGCGCCGCCAATGGCCCTTGCCAACTGCCAGAATAAAATACTTGCAAAGCGGATGCTGAACGCCATAGGATTAAGAACACCCAAATTCATGGTGGTTAAAAAGCTGGCTAAAAGATACAATAAAGGCCTGAAGTATCCGCTTATCATCAAACCCGCATTTGAGGATGCAAGCGTAGGCATAGAAAATGATTCCATTGCCGAAAATCCGAAGCAGCTTGCCGAGCGTATTGAGTACGTGCTCAAGTATTTCGCTCAGCCCGCGCTCATCGAAGAATTTATTGAGGGGCGTGAGCTTAATGTAGCCGTAATGGGAGATAAAAATCCGAAAGTACTTCCTATCAGCGAAATAGATTTTACCGAGATGCCCGATCATCTTTATAACATAGTCAGTTACCAGGCTAAATGGGATCCGCAGCATGAAGCCTACCACAAAACCATTCCGAGCTGTCCGGCGGAGCTGCCCTTAAAGGTAGAAAATAAGGCAAAACAGATCGCGTTGGAAGCTTTTAAGACTATGGGAGTAAGGGATTACGCGCGCGTGGATATGCGTCTGGACCAGAACAACCAGCTTTACATTCTTGAGG
>JBJKTB010000222.1:0-10593 GCA_046703345.1 Ignavibacteriaceae bacterium | reverse complement strand
AAATGTAGTTAAAACCGGTAATTTTATAAACGAAATTAAAACTTATAGAAAGTTGTTAATACCCCACTCATAAATTAAAGGTGCTAAAATGAAGTTAATTACAGCAGTATTATTTGCAATGTTGTCGTTTGTATTATTATCGGTAACTACTTTCGCCGGCCAAGCGCCAGCGGCTAACGATCAGAGCGATGTACAAGCGGCAGTTAATAATTACATCAAGAGCATAGATACACGCAATTCATCCGGTCTTGAAAAAGTATTATATGATAATGCTTCAATTGTTACGTACAATAAAATTACAAATAAAGTTGAGCATTATACAGCTAATCAGTTCCTTGATATGCTTAAGAACGGCAAGAAGGGCGGATGGACAAGAAACGTAAATATAAATTCTGTTGACGTAAGCGGAAATACGGCTATGGCAAAAGTGAATATCACCGATTCAAGATTAAATCAGTCTGGTTATTTTTCTTTGATTAAGACAGACGGCGGTTGGAAAGTTGCAAGCGAAGTAACGACTCTCGAGTTGAATAAATAGCACTAATTACTCATCGGTAATTTTAATGCGGCGTGCCCAAACTTTGTTGTAGGCGCGCCGTTTTTGTTTTAAATAAAAAATTTTATGTATTCTAACTTCATATTGTAAAACGAATATATCCTGGTGCTGCGTCACCGGGAGCAAAATAATGTTGCCCTCCATTTTATTTTTCACGATCTTATCCCTGCGGATCAGCCCCTTTCGATTTCACGGAATAATGATATCACATCCTCATATATTGATGAATTCAGAAAAATAATTCTTAAAAAAGCGCTTACGTTGTTTTAGATATTGAAAATGAAATGTTAAATGATAAACGGAGGAAGAGATGGAAAGTGTATCAATCGGACAGATTATTTGGCGGTCGGTATGGGCCGGCATTATTGCAACTGCCGGAATGGAGGTATTTCTTCAAAGCATCACAAAATCGGGAATAGCCAACGCGGATATGACTAGGGCGGTAGGCAGCTTTTTCACGAAGTCATTGGATACCGCGTATAAAGTCGGAATTTTAATTCAAACATTTTCAGGGATTATTTTCGCTTTCATTTATACTGTAATCATTACCTACTTCGGTGTGAAAGGAATTTTAAATAACGCCGGCGCAGGCGCATTGATAGGATTTATACACGGTGCGGTGGTTGGATTTGTGCTTGTTGCTACTGTTGCCGAAAATCATCCGCTGCCTGAATTTCGCGAAGCAGGATTCGCTGTCGCTGTGGTTCATTGGGCTGCGCATATTTTATACGGTCTGCTGGTTGGAGTTATAATTGGCTTAATGGCATCATAGCTATTTGTAAAATCACATAAACCTATTAATAATTCCGATTAACATGTCGCCGATGCGAATAATCCGCGGCTATTTTTTATTCCGTAATTTCTGCTTTCACACCGTTTTTCTTTTTATTGTAACGAAGGAAAAAGAGCGGCAGCAGTATCAGCACTGTAATAGCTGCGCCGGCAAGAAAATCATCTGCTATACCTCTTACGAAGGCCTGAGCGGTTAAATTTTGTATGATGAGAGATTTTGCCCTCAAATGAACAAGCGAGCCTGCACCGCCGAGCGACTGCTGCACAAAGTGGCTTAAACCCTGCTCTATATGTTTAAACACTGTCGAGTTCTGATCGACCGCCTGACTGTACATAGCTGTGTGGAAAATTACCCTTCTTGTAAGAAGAGTGCCGAGTATTGCAACTCCGAAACTTCCCCCGACCTGCCGGATTGTATTAAACAGTCCGGTTGCCTGCGCCATCTTCTCCTTTGGAATATTGTTTATTGCTACGGTGCTGAGCGGTATAAACATAAATCCTAGTCCGAAGCCTCTTATTATAAGCGGGATAATAATTCCGCCGTACTCTGTTGTAAGCGACAGATCTTTGTAAAAATACATACTGAAGAATGTCAATATAATTCCTATTGAGATCGGGATCTTCGGATTGAGTTTATCAGTCATCTTTCCCGCTATAGGCGACATAATTGCCTGAATTATTCCGACAGGGAAAAATACCAGTCCCGCCTGAAGCGCTGTATAACCCAGAGAGTTCTGCAGGAAAATAGGCAGAAGAAACGAGTTGCCGAAAAATGCCAGGCCGAATATGAAGAACATAATGTTGGATAATCCGAAATTCCGGTTCTTTAAAATCCGCAGGTCCAGAATAGGATTTTTAGCGGATAGTTCTCTTGCTAAAAAGATGACAAAGCTTACGAACGCAATGAAGAAACACGATAGAATAAAATCGGATGTCCATCCTCCGGTATTCCAAGCTGAGTTGCCGTCTGATAATGCTAATAACAGCGATACTAAAAATACCGTCATGCTGATCAGGCCGATCATATCGAACTTGCCTTTTCTCGGAATTTTATATTCCTTCAGAATCATCCACGCGGCGATTACTCCAATAATTCCTATAGGTACGTTGATATCGAATATTGCGTTCCAATCGAACTTGTCTATTAAATATCCTCCGAACATCGGGCCTAAAGAAATGGATGCCGCGGCCGCTATTCCCCAGAATCCCAATGCGAATCCTCTTTGCTCCGGGGGGAACTCTCTTGTTATAATTGCCATCCCTACCGGCATAATTAAACCCGCGCCGGCGCCTTGAATTACTCTGAAGAAGATCAGCATGTTCTCGTTAACGGCAAGACTGCACAAAAGAGAACCGGCGGTAAAAAGTATCAAGCCGAGGTTGTACGTACTTTTATAACCAAAATGATCAGCGATCCATCCCGAAGAGGGAAATATTACCGAACGTACGAGAAGGTAAACTGTTAAGACCCATTCTATTTTATCAACACTTACGCTGAAGGCCGCCATCATCTTGGGCATTGCAACATTAACTATGGAGGCATCGAGTACTGATATAAACGTGCCTATCATTACAACGGCCAGAACAAGCCACTTGTAAGAAGAACTTTCGTGAATATTTGATAAAGTTTTTGATTTGCCCGGATTGAGATTTTCTAACATTCTGAACTGATCGCCTTTAGTTTCTATTAGGAATCTTTTGCTTGCGCCCTTTTCGCCCTAGTTAAAAGAACATAGTCATTGCGTTACAAGAATGCAAGTGAGTAAGATGATGCGGGTGATTTAACTCTTTTAAAATATACGGATGGTGAGAGAAGTCACCATAAATATTCCCCGGCAGAAATAATTACCCGCATAATTGCATACATAACTTACAAATTAGCGTATGCGTTGTAACTATTTTTCAAAGTCATATTCTTATTTAACCTTTCAGTCTTTTTCCTCAAAAGATAATCTGGAAGCCGTATCCACTCCATGCAGGGCTTCCGGCAGAATGCCAAGCTGTATGTAAATAGGGCGGATCAGTCTCCGCAGCTTGGGAAGATTAATCAGAAAATAAATTCCGCCTGCCAGGCAGAAAATTCCTCCTATAATAAGCGTCATAGAGGCGCCGATCAATCCGGCAGCGGCTCCGGCAAGCAGACTTCCGAACGGTGCTATACCTCTGAAAGACATAGCATAAAGACTCATAACCCGGCCGCGCTTGTTATCCTCCACTATTGTCTGCAGCATCGTGTTGCTTCCGGCCAGCTGTATCATCATGCCTAATCCGGTGACGAACATAAAAATTATGGATAACAACACAACGTGTGAAACGGCAAAAGCAATTAAGCCGATTCCGAAAGCAACAACTGCGTATGTTATCAATTTACCTAAACCCAGAACGC
Source organism: Ignavibacteriaceae bacterium (assembly GCA_046703345.1). Lineage (GTDB taxonomy): Bacteria > Bacteroidota > Ignavibacteria > Ignavibacteriales > Ignavibacteriaceae > FEN-1297. The sequence continues at coordinate 6,859 of JBJKTB010000222.1, read as the reverse complement.
TTTTTCTGTTCATCAAAAATATTGCGCCTGTTAATGCGCCGAAACCTGAAGCTCCCATTAAAAATCCGAATAGATCGGCTCCGCCGTGAAAGAAGTTTTTAACAAAAACCGGAGCGAGAATTCTTATCGGTGTCCCCATGAAGCTTACAAGCGCCAGTAAAAGAAGAATGGATTTTATCGGCGGAAATCCGAATGCGTAAGTTAATCCTTCCTTCAGCTCTTTTAATGTAGCGTTCTTCTTAACGGGAACATTTTTATGAACAACATCCATTTTGATAAGTGAAACAATTACGGCTACGAAGCTGACCGCGTTCAATAAAAAGCACCAGCCCTCTCCTACAAGTGAAATTAAAATGCCTGCCACAGCAGGTCCGATTAGTCTTGCCGCGTTAACCATACTTGAATTGATGGCTATTGCGTTTCCCAGATCTTCGCGGTTATTGCCTACCATCTCAACCATGTAAGACTGCCGGGTGGGCATATCGAGCGCGTCTATTATTCCCTGTAAAACACTAAGAGCAATTATTTCCCAGACGAGAATCATGTTGGTGAGTACGAGGAAAGCAAGAATGAACGCCTGAATCATCGAGAGGGTTTGAGTGTAGAGGAGTATCTTATGCTTGTCTAGTCTGTCGGCGAGCACGCCTGCAAACGGAGTAACTATCAGCAGGGGAATCTGCCCGGAAAATCCGACGACTCCAAGGAGAAATGCCGAGCCGGTCAGCCTGTACACCAGCCATGTAAGGGCGATTCGCTGAACCCAGGTTCCTATAACTGAAAGCCCCTGGCCTCCGAAATACAACCTGAAATTTTTATGTTTTAAGGCCCTTAGTGCGGTAAAGCGTTCAAAGAATTTCCCGTCGTTATCTTTATTTTCATTAGCCATACGTTTATTCGATTTCTTCAGCTCGGCTTTTTCCGCACTTGGCTTAATTATTATCTTAGTTTAGCGTATCACCCACCGCTTCGCGAAGGTTATATGTATTGATCACGTTCTGATAAATAACCTGCAGGTGCAGAAGTTTTGCCTCTGAAACGGAGGTCTCCGCGTCGAGCAGATCCAGGTTGGTGATTACTCCGTTTTTGTATGAAGCTTCGGCCCTGCTTCTTGCTTCTTCCGCCTGCTCTACTTCCAATTCCGTAAGGCTTATTTTCGAGCGGCTCGTTTTAAGATCAGATGCGGCCTGCTCTACCTGAGTCTTGATCTCTCTTTTAAGCGCCGCAATATGTTCGTCGTTCGCGTTTAAGTTTGCGTCTACTTCCTCGATCTGTGCGTCCTTCCTGTATCCGTTGAATATCGGAATCGAGGCAGTGAAGCCTACTGCCCAGTTGCCTCTCCACGCATCTAGGTTGGGCATTAAACCGTTTCTTATTCCGTAATCCGCAATTGCGTTTAGACTTGGCATATCCGCAAGCGAAGCCGTATGCCGCTGCAGTTTAAGCGAATTGCCGGCGTAATCAGCTATCTTAATTTCTTCCCTCTGCACAAAAGCCTTTGACAGAAGCGAATCGGTATCGGTTGTTTGATTAAGCAGAGTCAAATCGCCTTCCAAATTAACAGGCGAATTCTTGGGCAGACCGAGATACGTGCGAAGTGCTATTTTAGCTTTTTCAATCGCGTTCTCAATGTCAATTTTCTGATTCTTGGCGGCCGCCACTCTAACCTTTGTTGTCAGTACGTCAAAATCGGTCGCCGTCCCGTTGTCTACTTTCTTCTGCGTAATATCCAGGTGCTGCTCAAGTGTTTTTATCTGATCGTTTTTAACTTTAAGGCTTTTCTCAAGGAACAGCACCGAATAAAAAGCCTGCACCGTTTTGTATCCAATGTTAGTCTTAATGAAGTTTACTTTTTCTTCTGCCGTAAGTTTAAAAGATTTTGTTAAATCCAGCATCGCATTTCTTTTTCCGAAATCGAAGACCGTATATAAAGCGCTTACCTTAGCGTTGTAATTATTCGCCGGATTCAACAGAAAGCCCGTTCCCCCGAACATAATGGATGATACCGGTGAAACGCGCGTGTAAGACAGTTCTCCCTCAACGACAGGATAATCGAAACTTTTCTGTTCTTTTATCTTTGCTTCGGCCGCGTTAATTTCCTGTTCAGCTTGTTTGATGAGCGGCTGGTTCTTCAAGCTAAGATTGATGGCGTCATTAAGCGTAATAGCATTGCCGCCGTTCTGCTGCGAATACGCTCTCGAAATCAGAACCATGCATAAGATTAACGTTATCGATAATATTCTGTATCTCATAAATTTTGCTCCGTTAGTAAAAGGTATCAGTCTACCATCTCAACTTTTTCTCCCGCTTTCTTCTTGTGATACCGCAGGAAAAACAATGGTATAAGAATGAATAATGTTAAAATTGAACCCGCAAGAAAATCGTCATTTATTCCCTGAATAAAAGCCTGGCCGAATATGTTTTGAGCGATCAGGGCCTTTGCTCTCATAATCACATCACTTCCCGCGCCGCCAACCGACTGCTGTACAAAATATTTTAAGCCGTAAACAACATGCTTAAACGCATCCGAATTCTGATTGACCGCCTGGCCGTATAGATCGGTATGGTATATTACTCTTCGTGTAAGTAAAGTTCCGAGAATCGCGACTCCGAAACTTCCTCCAACCTGACGGATAGTATTGAACAGACCTGTCGCCTGAGCCATTTTCTCTTTTGAGATGTCGTTGATAGCCAGCGTGCTCAGGGGAATAAACATGAATCCGAGACCGAATCCTCTTATTATCAGAGGCAGCATTATCGCGCTGTGCTCGGTTGTAAGCGAAAGATCTTTATATAAATACATGCTGAAAAATGTTAGGATAATTCCGACGAAGATCGGTATCTTTGGGTTCAGCTTGTCTGTCATCCAGCCCGCAACTGGCGACATGAATGCCTGTATTATTCCGACGGGGAAAAACACCAGTCCCGCCTGAAGCGCCGTGTAGTTAAGCGAGTTCTGAAGATACAGCGGCAGCAGAAATGAATTACCGAAAAACGCCAGACCGAAAATGAACAGCATTATATTAGCCATTGCGAAGTTTCGGTTCTTCAAAATTCTCAAATCTATTATCGGATGTTCTACAGTCAATTCCGTAGCTAAAAATATCACAAAGCTTACAAAAGCTATTGCGAAACAGGTTAAAATGAAATTAGAACTCCAGCCGCCTGTATTCCATGCCGCGTTTCCGTCCGAAAGCGCAAGCAGCAGAGATACGAGAAATACCGTCATCGTTATAAAGCCTAGCAGGTCGAATGAACGGGCTTTTTGAGTTTTGTACTCTCTCAGAATAATTAGCGTTGAGGCCATTGCTACTATACCGATCGGAACGTTTATATCGAAGATTGCATGCCAGCTGAAGCTGTCGATTAAATATCCTCCGAACATCGGTCCGAGCGAAATTGAGGCCGCAGAAGCAACTCCCCAGAATCCCAATGCCATACCTCTTTGTTCGGGCGGAAACTCTCTGGTAATTATCGCCATTCCGACCGGCATGATAAATCCGGCGCCGGCTCCCTGAATTACCCTGAATACAATCAGCATATTCTCGTTCATCGATAAACTGCACAGAAGCGAGCCCAGCGTAAAAAAGAATAATCCGAGAAAGTAGGATTTTTTATAACCTAAATGATCGGCTATCCATCCGGACGAAGGCAGCACTACAGCGAATACCAGAAGGTACGCAGTAAGCACCCACTCAATTTTATCAACGCTTGTTCCGAAGGCGGCCATCATTTTGGTTAAGCCTACATTCACTATCGTGGCGTCAAGTACGGCCATAAATGTCCCGACCATTACGTTTGCCAGCACAAACCATTTATAAGACGGATGGCTGTGCAGGCTTGAAGAGCCGGGAGCTTTACCGTTTTTTATTTCATCAGACATTTCTTATTTCACCTTAACGCTAATCTCAACGGACATTCCCGGAAGCAAATTTATATTTGGCGAAGGATCGGCTTGTCCTGCTGCATTAACTGGATCGATAGTAATTTTAACCGGAACACGCTGTGTAACTTTTGTAAAGTTGCCCGATGCGTTTGCAGGGGGAATAAGTGAAAATTGTGATGCGGTATTCGATCCTATCTGGTAAATCTTGCCTTCGAATTTCTGATCGGGGTACTCGACTACAGAGATCTCAACCTTATCTCCTATATGGATTGATGATAACTTGGTTTCCTCAAGGTCCGCAGTTACCCAGATATCTTTTAAATTATATATGGTGAAGATCGGCTGTCCCGGTGAAACAACGTCGCCTGTGAGGACCCATCTTTTTGCGACGACTCCGTCCATCGGAGCATAAATTCTTGTATTAAGCAGCTCGGCCTTAATCACTTTAAGCTGAGCCTGAGAGGTCCCGATCTTTGTTTTGGCGATGTTCAGTTCGGCTTTAGCTGCTTCCAGAGCTTTCTGCATATGATCGTACTGTTCCTTAGGAATGATCTTATCCTTGTACTGCTTTTCCGCTCGGTTGAAGTCTTCCTGCGCTTTTGCAACGTTCACCTGAGCCAGCGGTATGCTTTCCTGAGAAAGATCGAGCATCGCTTTGGCCTGATTTTCCTGTGCGGCCAGATCTGTTGAATCCAGTTTCACGAGAAGCTGTCCCTGATGCACCGTGTCGCCTTCGTCCACCGCAAGCTCGGTAATTCTTCCTAACATCTTTGAACTTATAGAGAGTTTATTTCCGTCCACGAACGCATCGTCCGTAGTAACATAACCAAGCTGCCCGATGTACCAGTAAATTGCGCCGGCCGCGGCCAGAAGTATTATGAAAAACGGAATAAGCACTCTTTTCTTACGATACATAGGTACGTCTTCAATCTTCTCATCAGGCTTGCCCTGTGCGTTTTTGTTCTGCCCCTTTATTTCTTCATTTGTTTCCATTTATTGCTTCCTTTATAGTTTAATTTCCTTAGTTCTGCATTTCATTCCGTTAATAAAAAGCTCAGTAGCGATGATCATTTCCTGTTCCATGTTTCTGTAGGTCTCTTCGGTCGCACGCTGTTCCTTTATCAGTCTTAAAGTTCTGAGCCTTAATCCCTGAAGTATGTGTAGAAAGACTTTTACCGAATCCTCCGAAAGATCTGGATTAAATTCGCCGCTTTGTTTTCCCTCGTTCATAATTTTATTCAGCAGGATAAGCTCCTGCTCTTCAAAATCTTCAAACAGGCGCCTGAAGACAGACTTAAAATCGAAATATGAATGAACACTTAACGTACCCAGGTTTAACAGCACCTGAAAATATTTTAGTCTCTGCTCTACGTACTTGTGCAGTTTCTCGGTGTTGGAAAACGGCTGCTTAAGAAGCGACTCGATGTTTTTAACAAACTCGTTCTGCTCAAGAGTAATAACCGATTTGAACAAATCTTCTTTCGTCGGGAAGTAATAATACAGAGACGCTTTTCCCATCTCCACATCACCGGCTATTTCGTCCATCGTTACTTTAGAAAATCCGTAATGGGCAAAACGCTTTCTAGCGGCTTGTATTATTGTTATTTCCTTTTCTTTGAAACTTTCGTCGTTAGACATATTAAATTCCTATTTTCGACTATTCAACTTGAAGGGTCGAAATATATGCTAAATCATCGTCTTCGTCAAGTGACGAATAAATTGTATTTGTATTTTGTGACAAATAGAACATTTCTAGCTTAAAATTGAAAAATTTGAAGTAATTGAGGAATTTTCAGAACAGAAAATTATTGAGCAAACCGGTAAAATTTACGGTTCATTTCCGTTTTTGATGTCGTTTATCAACTGTGTTTTAAGGTTCCACAGCCTGTTTGAGAGAGAAACGTGGTAAGTATGCGGATTTATCAATCTCTTAACCCCCGGATCAAGAAGGCTCAAGTCGCTCTGCCTTTTTTGCCTTATCTTCTCAATCTCCGGGAATTCATATACAATTTTGCCGTCTTTAATAATTTCAGCTAAAAGAGGTTCTGCCGAAGATATCTGGTCATTCGTTAAAATTCTCCTCTTGCCGGGATCTGTGGGATGATATAAATTCAATTTTTCATTTATATCTAACTTTTCTTCAGAGCCGCATATTAAATCGGCTGTTGCTTTTCCGGATTTGTCGTAGATTCTCCAGACCTGCTTTTCTCCCGGGTTGGGAATCTTCTCGGGAGATTCGGATATTTTTAGTATAGGCTTCCAGCTTTCATCGTGTTTAACCGCTACCAGTTTGTACACTCCTCCCAGCGATGAATCGCCTGCCGATGTGATGAGCCGTGTGCCGACTCCGAACACCAGCCTCCGTATCATTCTGTCGGGGTCGATCCCGTATTTCGGCGCTTCTTCTGTAATTTGGGAAATTATCTGCCATATATTCATTTCGTCCAGTTCGTTCGATAGAACTATCTTCTCTTCAGTGAAGCCTGCTTTGTTCAGCAGTACCGCCGCCTGAATGCTGAGATAAGCAAGATCTCCGGAATCCAGACGGATGCCTACAGGCTTGTGTCCATTCTTCTTCAACTTTTCGAAAACCTTTATCGCGTTCGGTATTCCGCTTTCAAGTGTATTGATCGTATCAACAAGCAGAATTGAATCGTCAGGGTATAATTCCGCAAACGCATCGAATGCGTCAAGCTCGCTCATACCCATTGAAATAAAAAGCTGGATCATACTGTGCGCGTGAGTGCCTTTCGGCGGATAACCAAGAAGCAGAGAGATGCCGACATTAGATGTAAAATCAGCGCCGCCTATCAGCGCGCCTCTTACTCCCGCTATTGCCCCTCTGTCCTGCGCGCGCCTTGCTCCGAATTCAAGCAGCGGCTGGTTGTGCCCCATCTCTTTAATTCTGGAGGCTTTGGTTGCTATCAGTATTTGAAAATTAATCTGGTTTAGCAGAGCGGTTTCGAGTATTTGAGC